>NZ_JAAHGK010000374.1:0-5949 GCF_010672505.1 Okeania sp. SIO2B9
GATAATTAATATCACCTCTGGCATTTATGCAAATTTAAGGAAAAAATGAACACCCATACAATTTCCCGATATTTTGATTGCTACTACAGCAATTTATCATAATCTAGTGTTAGTTTCTAATGATTCTGATATGTTAAGAATTGAAGGTTTAATTTTAGCAAATTGGTTACAATAGTTTAAATTAATTAAAATCATGGCTTCTACCACAAGTTCTAGTATAAAAAATTATGCCCTAGTCACTCTTGCTTACTGGGGTTTCACCATTACTGATGGTGCTTTACGAATGTTAGTGCTACTCTACTTCTACAAAATTGGTTACTCTCCCCTAGAAATAGCCTTTTTGTTCTTATTTTATGAAGTTTTTGGCATCTTTACTAATTTTTTTGGTGGTTGGATCGGTTCACAGTTTGGATTAAGAGTAACTCTTTACAGCGGTCTTGCTCTGCAGGTTTTCGCCCTAATTATGCTTTCATGGGTAAACCCAAGTTGGGCACAATGGTTGGCTGTATCTTATGTGATGGTAGCACAAGCATTTTCGGGAATAGCTAAAGACTTAACGAAAATGAGTTCTAAAAGTGCGATTAAGTTAGTTGTGCCTGAAGATGCTGAATCATCTCTATTTAAGTGGGTGGCAGTATTAACTGGTTCCAAGAATGCTCTGAAAGGAGTTGGTTTTTTTGTCGGTAGTGCGCTACTGACATTATTTGGATTTGTCAATGCTCTGTGGATAATGGCAGGCGGATTATTTTTAATTCTGTTCACCAGCATAATGTTGCCAGAAGACATGGGCAAAATTAAGCAGAAAGTGAACTTTAAAGAACTTTTTTCTAAAAGTCAGGAAATTAATATTCTTTCTGCTGCCCGTTTCTTTTTATTTGGTTCGCGAGATGTTTGGTTTGTAGTAGGATTACCTGTTTTTCTGCAAGGTACTTTGGGTTGGTCGTTTTATGAAGTTGGTGGATTTATGGCTTCTTGGGTTATTGGTTATGGTATTATTCAATCTTTAGCACCGACACTTATACAAAAATTTGGTTCTGGTGAGCCACCACAATCAAAAACTATTCAATTTTGGACGTTTACATTAACTGGTATTCCCGGCGCGATCGCTATTGCGTTACAATCAGGTTTACCTGCTAATTGGGTTATTGTTAGTGGACTGATGCTGTTTGGTGTAGTGTTTGCTTTTAACTCTGCGGTTCATTCCTACCTGGTATTGGCATTTACAGATGATGACAAAGTAGCTTTAAATGTTGGCTTCTATTATATGGCTAATTCTGGTGGTCGTCTTGCAGGTACAGTTTTATCTGGGTTGGTTTATCAGATATTTGGTTTAGTTGGTTGTCTGTGGGTATCAATGTCGTTTGTATTAGCAGCAGGTTTAATTTCCCTGAAGTTACCCGATCCTCAACCGAGTCAAGCTATTGCTTGGAAAGCTGGTGGAGGCGATTAAGAACGTAGGGGCGGGTTCCACACCAAATTCATCGGCATTAACATTAAATTAAATAAACCCGCCCCCATTCCGCGTTCAATCAATATCAACATACACCCAAAATCTGGTTGAAAGCAGGGCGGGTTTAGAGAAATCAATCAGTTATAACAATATTTTTGGTGAAACCCGCCCCTACAAACCCCACTGATAACTGATAACTGAAAAAAACCGCCCCTACCACTCCACAGAATAATTGGGAAAACGGTTCGCTTTAATAAAATGTATCGCTGTCTGTGCAATTTCTGGAATTTCTATCAAGACAATCTTTTCTATCAAAAATGGTAAGGGTATTTGTCCGGGAGATACCTTGCTTTTGGGAACTTTGCTCAATATTCTCTTGCCCCAATCATTTTTCTTGGTTGTTTTTTTCCTGGGTGTGTAACGGCGACAGAAACCTTTGTATTTGTCAGCGCATTCTTCTAAAATTAATTGAGGCATTTAAGTCTCGGTCTATTGATAGACCGCATTCTGGGCAGTCATAAGTTCTGATATTCAAAGGCATATCCTGTACATGACCACAACTAGAGCAAGTTTTAGATGATGGAAAAAATCTGTCTACTACTACTAATTCACAGTCGTACCATTGACACTTGTATTCAAGCTGTCTTCTAAACTCATAAAATCACTATCTGCTAATTGATTTAGCTAGTTTATGGTTGGCTAACATACCAGACACATTCAAATCTTCAATGACAACACAGCCGTGGTTCTTAGTTAAGTAAGTTGTCAGTTTATGAAGTGCATCTTTGCGGATATTAGCTACTCGTCTATGCTGCTTGGCTAACTTGATTACAGCTTTGTACCAATTATTTGAATACTTGACTTTTCTACTAACTTGACGTTGCAGCTTAGTCAGTTTTTTCTCAGCTTTTCCATAAGGTTTGATACTAGGAAACACCTTGCCATCGCTTAAAGTAGCTAAGGTTTTTACACCTAAATCTACACCGATAACATCAGTTTTTTTGGGTATGGTGTGAGGATGAAATTCAAAGCTAAAGCTAATATACCAATCTCCTGCTTGCCTGCTAATAGTTATTTTTTTAACTGTTGCCTCAATAGGTTCATAAGTTTTAACTATACCAATAAAAGGTAATTTGTGACTCCATCCGTTTAGTTCTATTGGTTTTCCACAATTATCTATTGTGTTTGCGTAGCATTCCGTAGGAAATGAATCAGACTTACCTTTCTTCTTAAATCTTGGATATTTACCTAACCCTTGAAAAAACCTCTTAAATGCTTCACCCAAGTTAATAAAAGCATATTGATAAACTTTAGATGATAAGTCTTTCATCCAAGGATAAAGAGGTTTTGTGTGATTGGTAAACACTTCTCTGAGTTTACGAGTATTAGGCTTGTAACCATCAATGTATGCAGCATTCCACAAACTTAAACCCCAGTTATAGCACCATCGAGAGTAGCCCGCGTGTTGAGCCATCAGAGTTTTCTGCTTATTATTTAATTTGAGTTTGGTTCTAATGGATTTCATGTACGAGTTAGCGCAGCCTATCTAAAAGTATGCTTTTTAACGTATTGTATCGTTATTCTTTGATTAAGTCAATGCTCCTCCCACACTCCCCACAACCACAAATTCATCCCGCACTCTATGCAACGCCTAAATTTCAGAACCTCTCGCTTCTTCAACTTGAACGGTATCAGGTGTTAAATGTCGCCATCTAAACCTTTGGGAAAATTGATTTGATTTCCCTTCCATAACATCCGCTGTAATTTCTCCTAATAAAGGTGCCATTTTAAATCCATGCCCACTGCCACCACTACTCACAGAAAGACCTTTAATTTCTGGATGGTTATCTATCCAGAAGTGTCCGTCAAGGGTATCAGTATATAAACATCTACGAGTATACACCAAAGGTGCATCTACCAATTCGGGGAAAGTCATTTTCAGAAAAGACCGCATCTTCTCTACCTCATCATCCTTTATTCGGCGATCGCTATTTTCGGGATGAAGAGGTACACCACTAGAATGTTTAGCTATTTTGACAACACCATATCTAGGCAAAAAAGGAAAACCATACCAACCAGAATTAGAAATATCGGCTGCAAAAACGCTCAAATATGGCGACGAAAAGTATTTAGGATTTTGAGGTTTTAACCAAAAAACAGGATGGCCAGTCGTTTTCATGTAAGGTTGTAGTTCTGGCAAAAGATAGGGAGTATTCGCACCTGCTGCTACTAGCGCATGACCACATTGAAAAGTATTTCCCTCTCTAGTTTTGACTCCTTGTAGCTTCCCGTTTTCTACAATCAAACTTTCTGCGGTTTGCCCTTGGTAAATTTCAACACCTAAAGAACAAGCATACTCAGTTAGTTTTTCTACTACCAGTGAAGATTCTACATAACCTCCTTTGGGATTAAAATTAGCATCTATGTAGACCGAGGTATTCACAACTGGAAAACGTTCTTTAATACTTTCAGCATTCATTCTGTCTGGAGAATAACCACTTTCGATGAGATTTTGGTAACTAAATTTTTCAAAGCTGTGGCGATCGCTTTCTATTTTATCTTTACACAGCATTAAAAAACCTACTTCGTGATATAATTCTTCCGCAAAAAAATCATTCCATTCTTTCCAGCGGTCAATACATATTTCTGCCATGCGGAAATATTCTTTATCAGTACCATATTCCATACGAACAACTTTAGTAATATCAGTAGAAGCTGCTAGATGATGGGGAATGGTATCTGGGTTAATAACTGCCACTTTATATTTTCTTTTGGCTAATTCTACAACAGCAGTAATACCAAAGATGCCGCTACCTACAATTAGAAAATCATATTTTGTATTGGGATTTTTCATTAGACATCTCCAGAAAAGAGGGAACAGGGAACAGGGAACAGGGAACAGGGAACCCACCCCTCGCCCCTCCCAGGAGGGGAGTAATTGATTATTTATGGATAAGAATTGATTTTATTTTGGATTTTTGGAATTTTTGTAGACTTTTTCCTGCGTCATACTTACCTGGAGTTTTGTGAGACTTAAAATATAATTGTCTGCCATAATATATTCCCATGTTAGTGAGCTTGTGAGACTGTTCACATAAGAATTTTAAGATAGCAATTAATTCGGGATTTTTACTTACTAAAACTTGCGGACAAGAGTAAATTGGAAACCGGCGGTGCGAAAACTTATTATTGATCATAGTAACAAAGGACAACTAAAGTTGTCTAGTCCAAACAACTCCCTTGTTTTCATGTCCCGGTTCAAACACGGGGAGCTTCAACGTTGCTTTGAGGTAAAATAAAATATTCGGATTAAAATCCGACTCCTCACCTTTGATCCATCGCTTAAAAGACTATGGCTTTCATGCTCCCGTGTTATTTAGGTGATTTTGTATCCGCTCAGTAAATTGGGGGTAAATAACAGCTTGACAAGAACTATGATTATTTAGAGAAAATCATAGATTTATATAGATAATCGTAGGTTTCTAAGAATGGATACCAAAAGACGTAGTGCCATAGACAATTGTTTTAAAATGTTTTAATTATTCTCGACTTCCAAAATATTAGTTTGTGTACTATATTAACTTGGACTGGTTAAATAAAAATTATCCAAACAGCTTAAAATCAAGCCAAAAAAATCTATGGTGAATCTCTCTTTAGAAACAATCAGGGCAAAATTTAGGAGAATATTAATATATGGTATTGGAGTTAAACTTCTTGGATATTATGAAAAGTTAATTCCTAAATATTCCTTGATTGGCGATACAGCATTTTTTGACTCTAAACAATTTGACTGGACCACTGAGGTAGAAGCAAATTGGGTATTGATTCGCAAAGAATTAGATGAACTCCTAAAATACAGAGATAATTTACCAAATTTCCAAGACATTTCTCCAGACCAAGCTGATTATACTAGCCCTGATGATTTGTGGAAAACATATTTTATGTATGGGTATGGTATTAAATCAGAAAAAAATTGTCAAAGATGCCCAGAAACAACTCGTTTAATCGAAAAAATTCCGGGGATGAAAACAGCATTCTTTTCAATTTTATTACCTGGTAAACATATTCCCGAACATCGAGGTCCCTACAAAGGAGTTATTCGTTATTTATTGGCATTAAAAGTACCTGAACCAAAAGAAAAATGTCGCATTCGAGTTGGTAATGAAACCCGTCATTGGGAAGAAGGAAAAAGTATGATGTTTGATGATTCTTTTCCCCATGAAGCTTGGAATGAAACTGATGGTGTCCGTGTAGTTTTATTCTTAGACATAATGAGACCAATGCGTTTTCCTCTTTCAGTTTTTAATGAATTATTTATGAAGCTAATTGCAATTTCTCCCTATATTCAAGATGCTAATATTAATCAGAAACATTGGGCAGACCGTTTAGAAAAATTGTTTGCACAGGAACGTGAAAAAGAGAAAGTTTAAAGTTGAAGAAGGCAGAAGGCAAAAGGCAGAAGGCATAAGGAAAAATTGCTTATGGATAGTCTTCCACAG
>NZ_JAAHGK010000375.1:0-5948 GCF_010672505.1 Okeania sp. SIO2B9
CTGCCTTCTGCCTTCTGCCTTCTGCCTTCTGCCTTCTGCCTTCTGCCTTATGCCTTCCTTCTTCCAAAGTGTAAGTATTCAACCGGACATGATATAAGATGAAACCGTCTACTACATGATTTAATATTTATTTGACAAATACTCTTTTAATCAAGTTAAGAAGTCTTATTTTTGACTTTTGATTTGCTATTAAACCCTATCTATCAGGAGAAAAAATGTCTGATTTTATGGATTTTTTGAAGCATAAATATGCTTATGTTGCCTTGGGAGAATTTAAACCAGGAAAGTTTGAAGAAGCAAGGGAACTTTATGAAAAAGCAGTTGCTACCTATAACGACGGTTTTAAGGGAGCTTATTTATTGCAGTTGCCAGGAACAGATAAAGGTATTGCTGTAATTTTTTGGGAAGGTGTTGAAGATATGGATGCTAATCAAACTGATGCTTATAAAGCGGCATTGGAACAAATGTCACATTTATTTGCTAAACCACCAGAAACTAATTTTTATGAAACTGTTACTGAGATATTGCCAGAGTAATATCATGTCCGGTTGAGCAGTTGCAAGGAGGAGTCAGGAGTCAACCCACCCCTCGCCCCTCCCCCTCCCAAGAGGGGAACTCAGGAGTCAGGAGGGAAAAAGAAGAAGAAAGTTTTTGGTCGCGTAAGCGGAACGGAGTTCTATCGCGCTATTAAGCGGACATGATCTAATTGGGTAGATAAGGATAGTCTTGGTCAATTTAATTAGACAAATTTTGCCTTGAATATCCTGACAATTAGACGAATTTTCCTCTGCATTATAAATTGGGGGATAGAAAAAATCTATTCCCCCTACTCCTGAATATTACGAACTAATTTTGATTGTAATCTGAATCCGATCTGCAGCACTAGAAGGAACGCACCATTTTAACAGCGATCGCTTAATTTCCTCTATAATTTTTTTATCCTTCAAACTGGAAACTTCATCATCTAAAATTACTCGGAGTACGCGATCGCCTTTCACCTGCAATTCCAAAACTATTTCACCATGAATATTTGGTGGTATATTCAGATTTTGTAGATGCTGTTGGAGATTTTCTTGCCCTGCAGCATCTAACCCGATAACTTGGATAATTTGCAAAGGAGTATCAGTTGAGTTTGCAGAATCTTTTTGTTTGAGAGAAAGTACCATTCGCATAAAATTCCCTACTACTTTAGGAGTTTCCTCCACATTTGCAACTTCCTTCAAGTCTGTCGCTATCCGTTTCAGAAGTTGCTCGGAAGTAGGAATTTTTCGGTCGCGGACTAATATTTTAACTAAAACCTTATCGTTAGTTTTGAGAACGCGCTCTATGTGAGAAAGTCTTACTGGATAGTCATTATCCGAAATGTTGTAGCGCATTCTTACTTCTTTAGTAGAAGCAGTTTCCTGTAGTTCGCCTTGTTTCAAGAATCTCGAAATTCCTTTCTTGATACCCGAAGACCCTATTTTCTCTTGTTGCTCCACCGAATCTATTGCTTGAAGTTGCGATAGCTGCATCATCAAGTCCGGAGAGTCAGAATAAGTTGACATGATACGATCTGAATCATTGTCTAGCATCCGACACAGCAAGTCCGGAGAGTCGGAATAAGTTGACATGATACGATCTGGATAATTGTCTACTCGAAATCTTTCAGGTGCAGCACCGAACCCCTCATAACTCACTCCCTCTGGCATTTCCACAGGAACTTCCATCGAAATACTCTTACCACCAGGTTCAACACGCACCTCTTCACTCACCGCAACAAACGCCGTATATTCTGACAACAATTGATAACTTAAAGCGGTCTCCGTCACTTCTTTTACCACCGACTTCTTATCATAATCAAACATCTGATTCATCAAATGCTTAATCTTTTGCCTGGCCCAAATTTGAGCAACTGCTATATTGTCAGAATCAGCAAAATGAATATCGAAAGTCTGCTGATAAATTTCCCCACCAGCAGCAATACCATTAACCTGTAACTCACCTCCCACAGCATCCTGTTTTTGCCCAAACAAAACCAAAGGTTGCTCGGCAAATAAATCTGGAGTTGTCACCGGATAAATTTCTGGTACTTCACCCCGACCATTCCACTCAACCTCAATTTGAGTCAATACTGGATTATTAATTTGCTGAAAAAATTTCTCTGCTACTTCCTGACTTGGTTCATCCTGTCGCACAACTCTGGCAATACCCCGCCCAATTTCTGCTAAACGGTTAATCAAATATCGATTTACCGAACTACCGACACCAAAACTATAAAGTCGGTTTCCTGGTTGGAGTTGGTCTTGCACTTCTGCCAATACTGCTTTTTCATTACCAATATAACCATCGGTCAACATCACAATACTCCGTAGTCTTCCCGCAGGTGGAGGCGGAAAATTCAAAACTTCCTCGATGCCATTCAATAATTCAGTGCCACCATTTGCAGTTAATCTATTGATATAGTTAATTGCAGTGGCAATATTGTTAGGTGTATTCGGTAGAGGTTGTTCTGACAGTTTTCTGGCAGTATTGGCAAAGTCGATAATTGTGAAAGTGTCGTTGGGGTTAAGTCCGTGGATAAAACGGCGCATTAATTCCTGGCATTTCAACAATGGTTCTCCCCTTTGGGAACCGGAAGTATCCATGAGGAAAACGACATCTTTCGGCACAATTTCATCACTGCGATACCGTAAAGCGGGAATTAGATAAACGGCAAAATATCCGCCACGTTCGTCTGCTTGAGTTAATACTGTTGCTTTGGTACGATCGCTAGCAACTTTATAGCGGAGAATGAAGTCTTTGTTTGGGATGGTGTCTTCATTTCCTAATTTAACCGTAACAATTTCTCTTCGCTCAGATGTTTGAATTTGGTGGGATATGGAATTCACCTGAAAAATTGGCATCCCACAGTTTATTTCTACTGTCATACCAATATCATGTCCCGAACGAGTTGCCGGGGGAACTATTGGTGGTGTAATTTGACTAGCATCGGGAACTTGGTCTGTATCGCCACTTCTATCTATAGGTGTTCCGGGAATATAACGAGGTCCGACTACCATTGGAAAGACAAATTCATAATCCCCACCTTCAAACTTCAGGGAGTCTGTGTAGCGAATAATCACATCTATTTGCTCCCCTGGTTTAATATTGGCAAGAGATTGAGTGAAAATATTATCGCGCTGTTGTTCGAGTAGTCCAGCAGTACGACCTTGTTGTTTAGCTTGTTGATAGATTTTTTTTGCTTCTTCTCGTTTTTTGATATTGCCTTTGATTAGGCGATCGCCTATTTTGATTTCCATTTCATCGACTGCTGCTTCGTCTGGTAGTGGGAAGACGTAAGTTGCCTCTAGGGGTTCGGTGAATGAGTTCTCAAATTTTTGAGTTACTTCGATGCGGGATAGGTTGCCCGCTATTTTGGCTTTAACTTCCGTGTGTTTCAGAGGAAAAGTCAGTTTCTCCTCTGAGGATACAACGTATAATCCTGCGAGAGTTGGTGTATTTGTAGACATAAGTGTGTATCCTCCTAAAGAAATTAATTTGTTTTGTAATACATTAACTTCTCTTGTAGCGTACTGAATTAAGAATTGTCTGTTAAGAATTGTGTATGATTATGGTCAGCTTAAAAATGTAGGGGGAAAGGGCTTGATTTGAATAGACCTTAATTTGATAAATCCCTTTTTTATCCTTAAAAGGAGAGTCTTTAAACCTAGATTCAATTAATTATCCATTATCAATTATTCAATAGTTTTCGCAATTCATCTATTGAGGAAATTTGGGGAATTTGAGATACTATTGTCTCTAACAATTTCACATCATCTATTTTTGAAATATCTGATAAAATCTCCACATATTCATCACCAAACTTGAGTTTTAATCCCATTTCAATTGCTAATAATAACCCCTGTTTAATTTGAGCATCTTTTAGAGATATCTCAGCATCTTTTTGGGATATTTGAGCATCTTTTTGGGAAATTTCCAGATTTTTTGCTGTTGTTATTTCATCTCCTGTTTTAATTACATTCCCATCACCATTGCACCAACGTAACCAAGTACCATTAACATTTTCAAATACACCATTCCATAGAGTTAATCCCAAATTAACATGAGCAAACCAAGCATCATTTTTAGGAACGTAAGAATTAATTTGTAATTGAAAGACTTGCAGTACAGTTTCGCTAAGTTTTTGCAATGGATCGTAGACAACATCATAAGGAATTCCTAACTTTGCATAGTCCGTTAATTTACTTCCTAATTCATTACCGGGAGTCGGAGAAACAATTTCTATTACGATATCTGGTGCTTTGCCAAATTCCCAGAATAAATAAGAGCTAACATTACGTTCCCACCATTCTTTCTCACCAATAATATTCAAACTTAAAAAGACATCAGGTACAATTCCTGAATCTAGGAGATGAGAAAATAAACCCACATTGGCAGCAACAATAAAAGGAACATTTATCGGTATTTTAGCACCGCTATAAAATACCGTTGTGAGTAGACGTTGTTGTTTTTCATTAATAAAACTATCCAAGGGAGTATCATCCTCTAGAATCATGTGACTGGTGTCTGGATCTCCATGGGGCAGAATAGTCAATTTTTCTGACATAATTACCTCCAGATTAATTGGGGAATTTTTAATATATTATATAGGCAAAATGATAACCCAGTAAGGATATTGTATGCAACGTGCCTAGTGTTTGTTATTGGAAGATGATCGCAAATCCGCAACCAAATCTGCCACCCGTTGACTGAAAATTTAACTGTTCAATTGTTTAATAGGCAAACTTAAAATTGCTAAAATCTTAGAAATATTTATATCTTCTGCATTTTCAATGACTAACTCCTCATTATTAATATCTACATTTTGACCAGAAAGTTTGAGAAAGCGCCAGATACGTCCTGTGGTAACAGCACCATAAATACTTTCAGTTGTTCTATTTCTTGCTTGGTTAAACCTTTGTGCTGCTACCATTTCTGCAATACATTGACCTAAACCTACGTTTGTACTTTCATTTTTAGCTTCAACTATTGTGATTACAGGAGCTTCTATTTCTAAAGTGAACTCTGAAGCACTCAAAATATAGTCACAAAATCCATTTAGTCCGCTGGTAATATCGACATTAAAATCTCTGCCAGAAAACAAACTAATTTTACCATCAAATATTTCTCTAATTTCTATCAACAATGGTGCAATAATTAACTCCGTTTGCGGAGCATTCCGTCAGGAAACGAGCTTTTTCAGTATTATTATCAAAAGCAACTTTGAGATTACGTTTCAGAGTCATTTTCAAATATTCACTCGGTTCAACTAACTCGATATTAGGAAATAAATTAACCATATTAATACTAAGGTCAAAAGTAGCTTGAGCTTGATTAATAGTTTTTAAATGCTCCTTGAATCCCAAAATAATAATAACTAAATTATTAGCTGACCGGAATGGCGATCGCTCATTTATCTTTTTTTGTTTAGTAGGGGTTTTGTCTCCAAATTATGACAATATTGAATTGTACCAATACTACTGGATTTGGTATGATATAGCTAATTTATTCTTACTTATGCTATGGTAGATAAATGTTTAGGAAATTTAGCTTTGAGTAGTAGAATTAGCAGTTAGAATATTGAAACAAGGGAGTTATCATCTGAAATGGACAATATTCCTTTATGTACAGTTGAAAATTTAGGACAACATCAAAAGTTAGGAGAAATTCTGACCAGGGTAAAGCAGGAATTTAAACAAATTTATCAAGATAATTTCATTAGTTTAATTTTATTTGGTTCTCAAGCAAGGGGTGACGCAAAACCTGACTCAGATATTGATGTTTTAGTAGTTTTAAAAGAAAATAATAATCTCGATAATAAGCATCAAAAAATCATTGAATTTATTTCCGATATATGTATCGAATATGGGATGTTAGTAAGTTGTGTTTATGTGAGTGAATCTCAATTTCAACAAGAGAAAAGTCCC
>NZ_JAAHGK010000376.1:0-5932 GCF_010672505.1 Okeania sp. SIO2B9
CTGACGCAACTAGCCTCTGCCGAGTCCCGCTAGACAAATGGTTAGGAGCTGATTATGGCAGAAAAATCAAGGGATAATTTTTCCGACTACCTCCTCTATAATTCCCCGTTCCTCCTGTCTCCTGTCTCCTGTCTCCTGTCTCCTACCCCTACTAAAAGACTTTTGAGCGCAAACCCTAACTATCAAAGAAGCGATCGCTAGACGGCAAACACAACACATAACTTACGGTTTGCCACAATGGCGGCGATCGTCCAAGGAGCGTAAATTAGAAAGAGTAAAGGAGGAAAATTATAAAAGTTCCTCAAAGTCCAATATTCCTTGATGTTCGGTAAACACGCCTTCATGGAATCGTCTAAATAATCGCAGTATAGATATAAGTAACTTAATCTTAAAGACTGTATAAAAAATGGACAGGCCCTGGACTAAATCCAGAAGGCTTAAATATTAGTCCTTAAGTCAACCGAAAAAAACAAAAACTAAGGTTGACAAAAAGTAAAAAATTTTGTAGTAATTTGGAGCAAAAAAACTCTTATGGCAAAAGTAGTCGGAATTGACTTAGGTACAACAAACTCCTGTGTTGCAGTTATGGAAGGTGGTAAACCCACAGTAATTGCTAATGCAGAAGGTTTCCGTACAACCCCTTCTGTAGTTGCCTACGGTAAAAAAGGAGAGCAACTCGTAGGGCAAATCGCCAAACGTCAAGCTGTGATGAACACCCAAAACACCTTTTACTCAGTAAAGAGGTTCATTGGGCGTAGATTTGATGAAGTAACCAATGAAACTACTGAAGTTTCTTATAAAGTTCTCAATGTTAATGGTAACGTTAAATTAGATTGCCCAGCATTAGAAAAACAATTTGCCCCCGAAGAAATTTCAGCCCAGGTTCTGCGTAAACTGGTTGATGATGCTAGTAAATATCTTAACGAAACAGTAACACAAGCAGTAATTACCGTACCAGCTTATTTCAATGACTCCCAAAGACAGGCAACCAAAGATGCAGGTAGAATCGCTGGTGTAGAAGTATTGCGGATCATCAACGAACCTACCGCAGCTTCTCTAGCTTATGGGTTAGATAAGAAAAGTAACGAAACTATCTTAGTATTTGACCTTGGTGGTGGTACATTTGACGTTTCTATCCTAGAAGTAGGTGATGGTGTATTTGAAGTATTAGCTACTTCCGGTGATACACACCTTGGTGGTGACGACTTTGATAAGAAAATTGTTGATTTCCTCGCTAAGGAATTTGAAAAAGCAGAAGGAATAGACCTACGGAAAGATAAGCAAGCACTGCAACGTTTAACAGAAGCAGCAGAAAAAGCTAAGATTGAACTTTCTAGCGTTACCCAGACAGAGATTAACCTGCCATTTATTACCGCTACCCAAGATGGACCTAAGCACTTAGATACCACCTTAACTAGAGGTAAATTTGAAGAACTCTGTGCTGACCTGATCGACCGCTGTCGCATTCCTGTAGAAAACGCCATTAGAGATGCTAAGTTAGATAAAAGTTCTATTGATGAAGTAGTATTAGTTGGTGGATCTACTCGGATTCCCGCAGTCCATGATATTGTTAAGAAAGTCCTCGGCAAAGATCCAAACCAAAGCGTTAACCCTGATGAAGTGGTAGCTGTTGGTGCTGCAATTCAAGCAGGTGTGTTAGCAGGTGAAGTTAAAGACATTCTCTTGTTAGATGTTACTCCTCTATCTCTGGGTGTAGAAACCTTGGGAGGCGTAATGACCAAAATTATTCCTCGTAACACTACTATCCCTACCAAAAAGTCAGAAGTGTTCTCAACTGCTGTAGATGGTCAGACAAACGTAGAAATTCATGTACTGCAGGGGGAGCGGGAAATGTCTAACGACAACAAGAGTTTAGGAACTTTCCGCTTAGATGGTATCCCCGCAGCACCTCGTGGCGTACCTCAAATTGAAGTTACCTTCGATATTGATGCTAATGGTATTCTGAATGTAGCTGCGAAGGATAAAGGTACTGGTAAGGAACAGTCTATCAGTATTACAGGTGCTTCCACTCTACCAGATACTGAAGTTGAGCGGATGGTGAAAGAAGCAGAAGCTAATGCTGCTGCTGACCAAGAACGTCGTGAAAAAATTGACCGTAAAAACCAAGCAGACTCTTTAGCATATCAAGCTGAGAAGCAAATTCAGGAGTTGGGAGATAAAGTTCCTGAAGCTGATAAGACTAAGATTGAAGGGTTGGTTAAAGATTTGCGTGATGCTATTTCTCAAGAAGATGACGAACGTATTCAGTCTCTAACTACTGAGTTGCAACAAGCTCTGTATACTGTGAGCAGCAATATTTATCAACAAGGTTCTCCTGATGGAGCAACTCCTCCTAATGGTGATGGTGCTGCTGAGTCTTCCTCAAGTTCTGCTGGTGGAGATGATGTAATTGATGCTGACTTTACTGAAACTAAAAAGTAAGTAGTCTCAGCGTTGCTGAAGGAGTCAGGAGTCAGGAGTCAGGAGTCAGGAGGGAAGAAAGAAGAAGTAAATGAGGAGTATGCTCCCCCTCTGAATCCGGACATGATATCGTACCTCAAATCAGCAACGCTGTAGTCTTTAAGCATAAAGTGTAAGTTCAGTAGGGTGTGGGTGATGTGACACCCTACTGAACTTACACATTTATTGAATTTTACTCACATAACTTCCAATGGCAAAACCATCTCCCACTACCTCTGGCGATCGCCCTCAAGCAGCTAAGGTTAGACAACTGCGTAAAATTAGCGATTTACTTGATAATGCTGTTCGCGTTCCTGGTACTTCTTATGGCGTTGGTATTGACCCACTTCTAGGATTGATTCCTGGGGGTGGTGATTTTTTAGGAGGACTTATTTCTGTTTATATTGTATTTTCAGCAGCAATGATGGGTTTGCCACGGGAAACTCTGATGCGAATGGCGTCTAATATTGTATTTGATTCTTTGGCAGGAATTGTGCCTGTTTTTGGAGATTTGTTTGATGTTGCTTGGAAGGCAAATTCTAAAAATATGGATATTTTGGAGGCTCATTTAGAGTCTCCTAAAGTTAGTAAAAGTGCTGATCGCGGGTTTGTTTTTTTGCTGTTGGGCGGTTTAATTTTATTTGTTATTGTTATTGCTACTTTGGGGTTTTTAGTTATTAGTTTATTTGTGCATATTTTACAGTTTATTGTGTCAGGTTAGGTTGAGAAAAATGGTTATAAAAATTGCACTTTTTAACCATAAAGGTGGAGTTAGTAAAACAACTCAAATAACCACCCCAATATTGAGGTGGTTATTAACTATTGTAAAAACGAGATTAGCAAGTGTTATTTATATTAGCGTTTAACTTAACCTTGCCCTAACTATAATTTAATTATTACAGACTTATACATCATAAATCAAGAGGACTATTGCTATAACCCAAAAAAATTATATTTCCAATCACAAACTTTTTCTTCCCTTCTTCCTTCTTCCCTCTTCCTTCTTCCTTCTGCTATATCAATTAGTCTGAAAAATATTTTGTACCATTTTCTTATCTGTACTCGCCGCAGCATTATCCAGTTCCGCAACTTCACCAGAATCTAATTCCCAACCTAATGCACCAATATTTTGTTCTGCTTGTGCTATATTTTTTGCCCCCGGAATAGGAATTGCACCTTTACAAATACACCAGTTAATTGCTACTTGCGACATAGTTTTATTTCTTGACTTTGCTATTGCTTCCAAACATGATAATAGGGGGCGAACTCCTGGTAATATTTGCTTAAATAAAAAACCTCGAATACCTTGAGGAACAGAACCGTTTTCTGAATATTTTCCTGTTAATATTCCCAATGCTAAAGGACTATATGCAATTAATTTAATTCCCAATTCATCACAGATTTCTTTTACTCCTAATTCTGTCACAGGATAGGTTGATAATAGAGAATATTGAACCTGTAGAGTATTTATCGGAATATGGCGATCGCGAAATCTTTCATACACTTTCATTAACCGTTTGGGCCCATAGTTCGATAGTCCCACACCTTTTACCTTACCTTGTTCGTATAAGTCAGCCAAACCATCTAAAAGTCCCCATTCTTGCCAGGGTAAATAATTTGCTGTAGACCAGTGCATCTGCACCAAATCGACATTTTTTCCGAGGCGTTGGGCCGATGCTTCGCCAGCAGAAATCATTGCTTGACGACCCCAGCGCCAGGGATAAGCAGCAAGTTTTGTGGCAATGCAAATATTCTCTTGATTTGCCCCCGTATATGCTTGGGAAAACTGCCCCAATAGCATTTCACTGCGTCCGTTTAATTTGCCTGTACCGTAGGAGTCTCCTGTATCAAATAAAGTCACACCATTAGCAACACAAAGATTGAAGACATTTTGCAACTCATTATCCATACTTTCATCATATCCCCACAGGAGGCGGTTGCCCCATGCCCATGTACCACAGCCCATTTTTGGTAGGATAAGTTTTTCTTTAGTTTGCATCCTGACTCTTTCTCAATATTAGACATCTATATATTTTCTCACTATAGCGCTACGCGCCAGGGAATAGGGAATAGGGAACAGGGAATAGCAAACTGTAATATCATGTCCGGTTGAACAGTTATAAATAAACGACTAAGGAGTCAGGAGACAGGAGACAGGAGACAGGAGGGTAGAAAGAACACAGAAGAAGGAGAAAGTTTTTTTATCACTAATTATCCGGACATGATGTTATATCATGTCCGGTTGAATACTTATAAATAACTGTTGTGAGGAGTCAGGAGTCAGGAGTCAGGAGTCAGGAGGAAAGAAAGGGGAAAAAGAGGAAATATTGGAGAAAAGTCAAGATAATTTCAGTATTTATTTGGTACTGTCGGTATTGTCAGTCCTTAATTTTATTTATAACTGATTATCCGGACATGATATAATGCACCATTTAAGGTGTGTCAGTCCACTATGAGACTACTAAACGAAAACCAATATGAGTGGTTCCCGTATCAGGAGCTTGAGACTCTCTGGCAGCAGGTCGATAACGACTACAATAATTTTTAGCACACAGGTAAGAACCACCTTTGATCACGTGCAATGCTCCTTCCTGGGGTTTGATGGGATCGAAACTGGCGGTTTTGTCAGGTCCGACGGGGTTTAAACTATGGTCTTTGCCAGAATGTCCGACTTGATACCAATCTGAGGTCAGTTCCCAAACGTTTCCGGTCATTTCATAAAGTCCGTAACCGTTGGGGGGAAAAGATTCTACTGGTGCAGTTCCTAAATAATTATCTTCTTTGGTATTGAAAAAGGGAAACATCCCTTGCCAGGTATTCGCTTTCTTGGCAGAATATTGATTTCCCCAAGTGAATTCTTGCTCTTCAAGACCACCCCGCGCTGCATATTCCCATTGAGCTTCTGTGGGAAGAGATTTACCCGCCCAATTAGCATAAGCAACTGCATCCTCATAAGCGATGTGAACCACAGGATAATTATCTTTCCCTCTGATGTTGCTCTTTGGACCGTAGGGATGTTGCCAATTAGCACCCACTGTCCAATGCCACCAGCTTAAATAAGCAACTTGTTGAATACCTTCGGAGGGAGGTTGAAATACGAGGGAACCAGGTTGTCGTTGCTTGTCGGTTAGATTGGGAAATTGTGATTTTGAGAGGGGGCGTTCGGCAATGGTTTTATAGCCTGTTGCTTTGACAAATTTACGGAATTCTGCGTTGGTGATTTCGTGGCGATCGATGCAAAAACTATCTACAGTGACGTCACTTGCAGAAACTTCTGATGGATAATGAGAATCCGATCCCATTGTAAAATTTCCTCCAGGAATAAATACCATTCCCTCTGGACAACTATGATCTGTAGAGGATGCTTGTGCTGTTGTGGAGAAAGGGAAAATCAGGGATATTGTGAGGAAACAGAGAATAAGTGATTTTAAGCAAAAAGTTTTCATAAAATGATTGATAATTCGATAATACA
>NZ_JAAHGK010000377.1:0-5927 GCF_010672505.1 Okeania sp. SIO2B9
TCTCATTGATGCCTACCTAACTGCTGCCGACCTCAGTAGTGCCAACCTCATTTATGCTAACCTCAGTCGTGCCGACCTCATTTCTGCTAATCTCAGTCGTGCTGACCTTCGTAGTGCCAATCTCATTTATGCTAACCTCAGTGGTGCCGACCTCAGTGGTGCCTACCTCAGTCGTGCCTATCTCAGTCGTGCCTACCTCATTCGTTCCAACCTTAGTAGTGCTGACCTCAGTGATGCTGACCTCAGTGATGCCTACCTCAGTAACATCAAATGGGATAACCATACTAAATGGTCAAATACTATCGGTTTACATGAAGCAAGAGAAGTTGCAGAAGAGCTACAACAAAATCCAGAATTTGCCGCTGCAGTTGCTCAGTCGGAAGCAGCAAGTCAACAACAACAGTAAATTTTGTAGGGTGCGTTAGACGGCTTAAATTTAGTAAATTTTGTAGGGTGCGTTAGCGCCAGCGTAACTGAGCAAGGCTCTATATATAGTGCCTTTGCGTAAGTCCTGGTTGTGTCGGTCTACTACTTTGCGGTGCGTTACGCTACTTTGCGGTGCGTTACGCTTCGCTAACACACCCTACTGGACTCTCCGCGTCTCCGCGTCTCCCCCTCCCCGCGTCTCCGTGTCTCTGACTCCCCCCTTTCAAAGGGGGGTTGGGGGGGATACCTTCTTCCTTCACTAACCCTCTAAATACAAAAAATGTAATCTCCCAAAATAATCACCAGCAACAATAGTTCTCCCATCCGGTGCAACTGCGCAACGTTTGAACCCACTACTTCCGATAAAAGTAGCGATCGCCTTTTTAGTTGTTAAATCCCACAATTTCAAAGTATTATCTTCCGAAGCAGAGATAGCTCGACTATTTGCTAATCCTACAACATCTAATACAATTCTTTCATGACCTCTAAACACACCAACTTTATCACCTGTTTCCAACTCCCAAACTCTCACATCATGATCATAAGAACCTGAAATAACATACTTACCATCGGGAGTCACTGCAACAGAATTAACGAAGTCATCATGACCAGTCAAAACCAAAACTCTTTCTTCTGTTTCTAAATCCCAAACCATAACATTTGTATCGTGAGCACCTGAAATAACATACTTACCATCAGGACTTATTGCTATACAAGATACCTCCTCTTCATGACCTCCTAAATAGCCAACTTCTTGCCTTAATTCTAAATCCCAAATCTTCATTCCACGGTGTTCCCAATATCCAGAAATAAGAGCTTCACCTTCTGGGGTTACTACCATAAAATTTCCTAAATATAAAGGGGATAAAAAAGCAAATGTTTCTTGTTGAGTTCTGGGATTACGACATTTCATTTTTCTGATTTTAGTACTAGGTTCTGAACTGCTAAAACCAAGAAATATCTGTTTACTATCTGGAGTAATTGCAAAACAATGTACTACTTCAAAGCCTTCTATTTCTATAGTACAAACTTCAGAAAAATTTGTTAAATCCCAGACTTTTAATCTAAAGTCACAACCAGCAGAAATTGCCCATTTACCATTAGGAGCAATAGCAACAGCATTGACCTCTTCTATATGACCAATAGGAGTATAATTTACTCGATTTTTTTCCCAAACTTTTGTTAAATCCCAAACTTTTATACTAGCCTCAGAACCACAAGAAATTGCTAGTTTACCATCCCTTGTAATGACAATATCATTTACATAACGACGATGGTCTCTAAAAGTAGCAATTTCTTTTCCTGTTTCTAAATCCCAAACTTTAATTGTTGAATCACCGGATGCAGAAACTAAGTGTTTACCATCAGGAGTTACTGCTACAGATTCAACCACACTATCATGACCAGATAATTGAAATATTTGTTCTCCTGTTTTTATATCCCAAACATAAATCCAACCGAAAAGGAAATCCCATTCTCCATCAAGGTCGTACCCAATAATTCGTTTTCCATCTGGCGTAACAGCAGCTCCTTCAACTTCTGCAGTATGACCTTTAAGTGTCTTAATTAATTTCCTTGTTTTTCGACTCCAAACTTTGATAGTTTTATCAAAGGAAGCTGAAATTATTTTTTTTCCATCCTGTGTAATGGTGACAGATTTTACTTCTGCTTTATGAGCTTTAATAGAGTGAAGAAGTTCCCCTGTTTCTAGATTCCAGATTTTAATAGTACCATCATCAGAACTAGAAATAAATTCTTTTTCGTCTGGTGTAATAACTACTGAAGTTACTGGTGCATCATGTCTATTTAGGGTAATTATTGGTTTTTTTTCGATTAAATCCCAAATTTTTATTGTTTCATCTGCTGAGGCTGAAATAAGTAGTTTTCCATCAGATGTTACTGCTAATGATGTGACTTCTTTTTTATGACCAGTGAGAGTAAATATTTCTTTTCCTGTTTCCAGATTCCAAACTTTAATTTGATTATCTCTAGCACCGGAAATTATGTATTGATTATCCGTTGTAACTACTACAGCATTGATAACTGCGGTATGACCTTTGATAGTACGAATTAATTCTGTATCGGGGGGTGGGAAAGTAGGAACTAAAGGACGCAACCAAGCAGTTCTTCTACTTTTTTTTGCCCGATCTAATAAGTTTTGAATATCTGGATTTTCAATACCAACTAAACGACTCCAAAGTTGTTCTATTAGTTGTTTTTTATCTTGTTTTATAATATCTTCTGAGAGACGAAATACTCCTTGAATTAATCTCAAAGTCTCTATTTGTTGAGCAGTTATATCTGAGGGTTTTGAAGGGTGTAATACTGAGTTATAATCTTCTATTAATACCTGTAGGTCATCAACAGCAATTTTAGCCTTAATAAAATCAAAATCTATTAAATATTGATATAACTGTTGAAAATTTCCAGCTTCTAATAACTCCCCAACTTTCATTTGAACAGCAGTTTTTTTGTCTTGAGCAGGAATACTTTTCAACCAGTTACGGACTTCACTCATTCATTACACTCCTCTAGAAAAGTTATCAGTTATCAGTTATCAGTTACAGCGTTTCCCGTTGTTATGAGGTACAAAATTTTAGGTTTGAGGGAACAGGGAACAGCGGTGCGACCCCGCGTCGGCGTCAGACGCAAGCGGTCAGACCCCGCGACGACGCCAGCTCGCTTGCGGAATGCTGACCAAGAGAGGGAACGCGCACCAAGAGAGGGAACAGGGAACAGAAAAGAATAAAAACAACTGTACCTCATAGCTTCGGAAACTGCTATATCAGTTATCAGTCAAAATTAAAAAATCAGGCGTTGGTGAATTTAGCTATGATTTTCGTCCTTAGGGGGTAGGAAATAGGTAGGGACGTTGTATGCAACGTCCCTACAGATTAGTTTGCTCCTTCCTTTTAAACAAATTTCCTCCTCATCTCCTATTACCGAATAATTAAGGTTTAAAACCTCTCCTTTAAAGGAGAAAAAAGCGGTCGTTTTGCTAGCGCACAACTCCGTTAACGCTGCGCGACATGTTTGCGTTTGCGCAGCATCCTGTAGGGAAGCATTCCGTAGGAAAAAGCGGAGCTTCCCGTAGGGTGGGATGGATGGGTTTCCTAACCATATCCAATCGACCAAGAGAAGAAAAAATTATCCTTTTAGTCAATCCTCTCCTTGAAAAGAAGAGGTAATTATTAATTATTAATTATTAATTATTAATTATTCATTATTCATTATTAATTGTTGAACCATTACCCATTACCTATTTTCCGTTTAACAGCTTTGAGCATATCTGGGTTGAAACCCCCGGTTTATAGAAACCGGAAGGTGCGCGGAGGGGTTGAAATCTCCTTTAAAAATTTACTCCTGACTCCTGACTCCTGACTCCTGACTCCTATTTTCCGTTTAACTTCAGTATCTGTGCTGTCATTTCTAAACTTTCCTCATATAAAACATCCCTTCCCCAACGTTGTAACTGTTGCGCCATCAAAGCTTCTGCCTTCTGATCAGTTAATGCTGTTACCTGCTCCGTCAGACAAGACTGCGCCTTACCGCCAGATTCCAAACGCATACAACCAGTAGTTTCAGAACACAAAATTGTACAACAATTAATATCAGCATTAGGATTAGTCGAACCCAAACGCACACCGACTAAATCTCCAGGAATCTCACCAAAGTCAGCAGTAGGAATAGCTGCTAATTCGGCAACAATTTCTTGATTATTTTGCCCATGAAATTTTATATGAGTAAGATCATAGTCACCACCCACTTCTGCATAAGAAACTGGTTTCCAATCAAGACGACTAGCAAACCAACCTAAAAACATTAGTGCTTGAGCAGCATTTCCTTTTTCATAGTCAAGTGTAATAGTATCAACTTCCCATAAAGCTGCTCTTCGTTGGGGAGGGTCAAAAGTAGCAGCAGTTAACTCTTGCCAAGCTGAAAGACGGTGCCAGTTGAGATCGGCAATATAGGTTTCATTATCAATCAACTCCTGCATCTTTAAAAACTCTGATTCTGGATCGGAAAAGTAACAGGAATCCATAATTATGCAATTACTGCTCTCACACAAACTCTGAAATAGTTCCTGGTCTGTGTTGGGAGTTGCTTTCCACCATACAAATTTAGGTAGATCGGGAATCATTAATGATGTTACCGTTTCACCTACCCTTTCCATTGCTGATTTTGTTCCCCGTAGGGTTACATATTCACTACAAACTAGATTTGAGGTGCTTTTCTTCTGAATTGGGCAGTAGGCAGATACTTGAGCTGTTACCCCTGTATCTTCTTCCCCAATATTTGGGCACAGAGTAACTATACGACAGGGGTTTTGAGCTGCGATCGCGTCTGCTAGACTAAATCCTCTAACATTAATGTTTGCGATTTGTTGTCGGTCTTCTGGTTGTTTGGCAAATTCCTCGCGCAATTTGGCTAGGGTGTTGGGGTCTACTCTACCCGTGATTGGCAGTTGATATGTCTTTTGTGCATTTCTAATTCCATCCCTGGTTTGTGGCCCATGAATGCCATCAATGGGGCCTTCGTAGAACCCTAATCCCCCTAGCAATTGTTGAAATTCTTCTGGTTCGTATATTACCATGCTAAAGGTAGCAGCTCTGGTAGCAATGGGTGCTGCTTTTCCTCCATTTTGACTAAGCCAAATTTTATTTAATTCTTCTTCTATTTCTCCTAGAGAAATATCTTTTGGTTGTTGTAAGGCAACGATTGGTGTAGTCATTTTTTTGTTTGTCCTTAAGTGTTAGTTTTCTTGATTTAATCGTTGATGCTAATTAGACTTGGTAATCTTGTCCTGATTTTGGCGCTTGTCCTTAAGTCTTCGAGACTGATTTGAGTATTTATGCCATACTTTCTTGGCTAACTATTACTAAGTAGATTGTTACCGAAAAATTGGGTTTAAAGCCCTTTTAGGGGGACTTTATGCTATAATTGAAAAAGCGCAAAGGTATTCAACCGCTCTAAAAACCTATAGCTACCTAACTTGTAGCGTTTGCACCTTGAAAATTAGAGTTATGGGGTTTTGTACACCGAATGCTTGTACATGGAAAAGCTCTAAGCAACAAGTATCAGAGAACCAAAAATTTTGAGGTTTGAACTGTACCGTAGGGCATACGGGAACAGGCTCTTGGAATAGAGCAAACGCTTGGGGAGAGAACCATCTCTGGGCTAGGTATCGCAAGGTAATTAGTTTAAGTGGACTCAGTGAGCCAAGAATCCTGGTTTCAGGAGAATCTCCGTGCCTTTAGGCCGGAGAGTATGTCAATAAGTAGACTTTTGATTATATAGGGTAGCGTAAATTGGCAAATTATACCTATTTTACTAATTACAAGTTATTTCCTATAGCCCTGTAATTTAAACTTTTTTTAATAAATTTTACCCCGAATTTTTTAATCGCTAATCATATTATGTTAATTTTCAACAGTGTTTAGATATCTCTCAATGTAGTTAATAATTATTGCTCTGATTTTGATTGGATTTGATTTAAGTTA
>NZ_JAAHGK010000378.1:0-5922 GCF_010672505.1 Okeania sp. SIO2B9
CTGCAGCTGGGCCAGGCCGCAAGGGCCGGCGCCGATGATGGCGACTCGTGTCATGGTCCGATCTCGCTCCTCGATGTAGTGGTCCGGTGTGCTGGTTGGTGCGGGGCCACCCCGGGTGGCCCCGCAAGGTGGTTTTTATGGTAAACGTTACGATACAACCACATTTTATAGTTATGTTAGTTTCACAACTCCCTCAACTATTTATCAGTACAATATGGTGAGTGGTGAAAGTAAAATTTATCGCCAACCAACTGTAGATTTTAATCCTGATGAATTTGAAACCAAGCAAATTTTTTATAGTAGTAAGGATGGTACAAGTATCCCCATGTTTATTACTCATAAAAAAGGTGTAAAGCTAGATGGCAATAGCCCAACTATTCTTTATGGATATGGAGGATTTAATATTTCTCTGACTCCCAACTTTTCTATTAGTAGATTAGTTTGGTTAGAGATGGGTGGCGTATATGCAATAGCCAATATTCGTGGAGGTGAAGAATATGGTGAAGAGTGGCATAAAGCAGGAATAAAACAACAGAAACAAAATGTATTTGATGATTTTATTAGTGCTGCTGAATGGTTGATTAAAAACAAGTGGACTTCATCGAAAAAGTTAGCTATTACTGGTGCAAGTAATGGTGGTTTATTGGTAGGTGCTTGTATGACTCAAAGACCAGAATTATTTGGTGCAGCTTTACCTGCAGTGGGAGTAATGGATATGTTACGTTTCCCTAAATTTACTATTGGTTGGGCGTGGGTAGATGATTATGGTTCTCCAGATAATCCAGAAGAATTTAAAGCTTTATATGCTTATTCTCCCCTACATAATTTAAAGCCAGAAATATCTTATCCGGCAACTTTAGTTACTACTGCTGACCATGATGACCGAGTTGTTCCAGCTCATAGTTTTAAGTTTATTTCTGCTTTACAAGCAGCTCATGTTGGAGATAATCCAGTATTAATTAGAATTGAAACTAAAGCAGGTCATGGAGCAGGAAAACCTACTACGAAAATTATTGAAGAAATTACAGACGAATTTGCTTTTTTGCTCAGAAACTTTGAGATAGAATTGCCAGAAAATTTTAGTAATTAATTACAGCAGTTTTGGAGTTGATGAGGTCAAAATTTTAGGACTTTAGGGAGTAGGGAGTAGGGAAAAAAAGATTAATTTTAAAACTGTACCTCACGCTTCCTAAAAAGTGCTGTAAGTTGTGAGTTAATCACAACTCCAATAATGATTTGATAAATTATTCTCCGGTATAACCAACTAAAAATCCAGCAAATATTCCTCCCCAAAAATCTTCAACAGAAACAACCTGTTGAACATTACTTTTTCGAGAAATTCAACAATATACCAAAGAAGGATAATTAACGATTAGATTAGCCAGCTATAAACTACCTTAAGTTATGATTATTATTGGAAGTTAAAAATTTAGAAAAATGACAATTACAGTTAATGACTTACAGAATATGCTACAGCCTGAGCTAGATGAACTTTACAAAAATAGCCATGCAGGTATTATTCCTGATGGTGAAAGTAAAGGCACAGTAATATTTGCTCCTGGTACTTCTTTTTCTCAGAATGTTTCCTCAATTATTAAATTTCTAGCTTGGCAAGGTAAAATATTTTATCGAGAAAAAGGTTATTTACTCAATAAAATAACTCCTCTAAATATAGAATTAGTTAAAGCAGAAGTTTATTTGGGAAAAAGCTGGCTTGATGAGGGAGAGTCTATCATTCTTGACTATTCTCAAACATCTTTTATTGCTCAAAAAATTAGGGATGAAATTAGAGAAGTTGCACCAAATATTTATCTAGGAAATGCTTACTGGGAAAAATATCGAGTTCTTAACTTTGTTCTAGAGTTTTAGTACAAAGCCAAATAAATTCCAAATCAATCCCTAGTATTTAATTTTTTTTCAGTAACTCAACCCATTAATATTTTTTTTTGCAATATCTACTAACTACTAATACCCTAATCCTAACTTTGAGATTTTGTCTGACGCAACTCTTGTTGTAAATCCTTCATAAATTCCAGAAAAAAATCTTTAAATACACAAACTCTTTCTGAAGTTCCAGTGCTAAAAGTAAAATTTATATCCTGGGTTTCAATAGCAGCTTTTCCAATTTGAAACATGAAAACTGTTTTTCCTGGAATTGTAGGAGATGATAATAACCCATCAAAATTTGATTCCTTCACAGCTATTCGTGGTGCTTGAGGAGTCAAAGGATTAGATGTAAAAATTTCTTCTACTGATTTATCTAGGTTATTTTTTAACGTTCTTAATCCACCTGTTGTTGCTTGCACAACCTCCCCAATATTATGTCCGACATCTAAAATATGAACATCATTGGGAAGATTTTTTGCACAGTAATTCATCAGTTGATTCTGTGCTTTTCTACCAGCTATATATTTCCACGGCAAGATAGCTTCGCCTAAACTTTGTACTGTATTTTTGGCAGTTTTAGTAATAGGTAGAGGAATTTCTTGATCAAAAAATCTTTGATTAACTATTTGCACCATTTCATAAGCAAGAACTTCATCTTCTGTATCTTTATTTAAAAGTTCAGCAATTCTTTTGACATCTGCTTCACTATAACTTGTTGCCACTTTTTCCTCAAGATATGCTCTTCTTTGTTGATAGGTAGGATTAGAAATTGACTCGAAAGGACAAAACCATAAGTCACGCTCTTGATCGTGAAATTTAGTAGCTCTAAAATAAATTTTTGCCCACCAAGGTAAGGAAGCAGTATCGTATGTATGTAAACGGTCTACATCTCCTGAAGTTTCAATTTTCTTTATTTGCTCTGAATCAGAAACTATAATGATGTCTAGTAAAAATGGAATTTTCACTCGAAATGGATTAAAGCTGATAATATCTAACATTTTTTATCTTTCCTAAATATAGGTTTTCTTGCTTTTCTAATAGCTAGTGTCGCTACGCGGAAGTTAAAAGTTAAAGAGTACATCTCAATTTTGAATAAAGCCAAAAATTTATCGCTTTTAGGGAACAGGGAACAGGGAATAGGGAACAGGGAATAAGAAAAAAGTATTTTTGCAAATATTGAGATACACCCAAGTCAAATATTAAGTAATAAGTAAGCGTCAAGAATTTTTTCTAGGCATTAAGCAAAAATATCTTATTCGGTGAAACCCTACTTCCTACTCCTTGCTCTCTATTCTCAAGAATATGTAGCAAGACTTTTAAGAAATAGTAAACTGTTGTGCATTTAAAACATCTAGAAAGTTGTGTGTTTAACTAAAATGATAACCCTTATAGCTTCTGACTTCTAACTTCGTTATTACCGAATAATTAAGGTTTAAAGCCTCTCCTTTAAAGGAGAAATAAGAAAAAAATTTCCTTTGAGTCAATCCTCTTCTTTTCAAGGAGAGGTAATTGTTAATTATTAATTATTAATTATTAATTATTGAAACCCCACCTTTCGCCAAGGTGCAAAAGCATTTTCCACACTAAATAAAGCCAGACTTAAACTCGGATAATGCCGACGCAAAACAGTCAACATACTGTTATTATCAATCCAATCTAAACCAAATTGGGTATAAATTTCAGCTCGATAATCTTCAGTAAAGAAACGATCGCTTTTCAACCTTCGAGACGCCATAAGAATAAACACACGAAAAGCAGTATCACTAAAACCAAATCCCGTGGGAGGATTTTCCGCAAACATACCCACCATTAAATCTACACTATCAATATTATTCTGATAAACTTCTCGTAATTCTTTCACCCATTTTTCATTATCAGTAATCTCTTCAAAAGATTTTACTCGTCCACGACCAATTAATTCTCTAAAATCATTATAACGAGGAACACCCCGCTCCCGGTCTCGCAAAATATCTACAGCAGCTAAATCAAAAACTTCACCATTATCTCTTACAAGTTGCTGGAGAAAACTCGGATAATTATATAGAGTAATCGCTCCTGGATAACTAATACCAAATGAGTAAAATAAATCCGACATTTCTAAATTTTCTAAAAGATTTCTAGTACGATTACCAGCAACTTCAAATAAATTATTCTTTTGTAATAAATTCCCGTTTTTAACCGAATAAAATTCAAATTCATCTGGCATTAATGGGTGCATTCGATACACAGAGACAAATTCTTCAGTTAAATAGTAGGGAGCTGTATGATGGTCAGTAGAAGAACCAATAATACCACTCAGCAGTTCGCTATCTCCCACACGGCCAAAAATCTTCTTGAAATGTTGACCCAATAAACCCCACCAGTTAGCATCCATAGCTATTTGTAAAGCAGGAAGTCCTAGAATTCCCGGAGTCCATTCTACAGTGTGAATTTTTGCTAGTAAAGCAGCATTAATCAAACGAGCATGGTCAAATAGGTCTTCATCTGTCCATGCAGGATACTTTTGTTTAAGATGGTCGCAAATTGTGTTATGTTCTTTGACAAATATAGTGTGGAGCATACTCAGTCCAATCCACCAATTATCGTCAAAACCTACTAGATCGATACCATTTTCAGAATTAATAGGTAATAAACCATCATCCTCAATTAACATTTTGCCGTCTACATGGGAGCGTAACTTATCTATTGTTTCGCGATCGCTACCATAAATTTGAGAAGCATCCCACCAATGAGTAACTTTATTAATATAAGTAGGAGGACCTTGGGTATTATCATCGCTACGAGTTGTATCTGATAAAGTTTTTTTAATTTCCAAAGGTCGATATTCTTCAGGCCAAGGATCGCCTTCTTCCAGGGGAATTTGAAACTTATTATCCTGTTGGTTATCTCCATGGGAAAACCAGTCATGGGTTTGAAATTGAATCCAAGCAGCAGCTAATAGATTTAGGGTAGTCGCTGGTACAAATTCCTCTCGCGTCAATAACTTTCGACTAATAATACGAGGGTTAGGATTAAGTAAATTCTCTTCATTAGGATAAACATTCTTAAGTGGAAAATTACGCCCAAAGCGGGTACCCGCCATACCCATTTTGGGGTCTTCCAAGTCATTAAAACTACCATCAGCAGTACGCACAACTAAATGGCGATCGTCAGGTAGAGGTAAAGGTAACTCGGTATCATCTTGAGTAGGTAATTGTGCCGTATTATGAAGGTTTTCTTCTCTTAATTTGTTCCGAAATCCAAGTAATTTTAACAATGCAATGGGAGTAGGAAATTTATACCAAGGCCACTTCATAAAGTTCTCCTTTTATAACAGTTATATTTTGAGGACTTGAGTCTAGAGTAAGCGTCAAGGGTGGGTTAAAATTATATTTTAACTCCTTTACAATATAACTATTAAGTACAGTAATTGCCTAGTGTTATTTTTTGATTAACTTATGTGAAGATTCCCGAGCTAAATGTGACTTTAACTTCATTTAGCATTGTATGATAAATTAATTGATTTGTGTTTAATATATCCCTCTTAGAGTTAATTTTTATTAAGATTAAAATTTAGTAGTGGTGCATTGTAATTATTTCGGTAACAGTATAGTTTGCATCTCAGCCACCATTCATCATTACTATACATAACATACATAACTAAAAGGAGTAGGTAGTGGTGTATTTTCAACAATTAATAATTAATAATTACCTCTTCTTATAAAAAAGAGGATTGGCTAAGAGCTGATTTATTAACTGAGCTGTTTGCGCAGCATTCCGCAGGAAAACTCTTATGCTATCTAGGTCTCATAAATTTCTACTTTACTGGCCGACAATCGGTAAAACCTTTTTCCTGTAAGAAATTCAGCCTCTTAATATTTACTTTATAAATCAGCTCTTAGCCAATCCTCTTTTTTATAAGAAGAGGTAATTATTAATTATTAATTAATGAAAATACACCACTACCTACTCCTTTTAGTTATGTATGTTATGTATAGTAATGATGAATGGTGGCTCAGATGCAAACTATACTGTTACCGAAATAATTACAATGCA
>NZ_JAAHGK010000379.1:0-5915 GCF_010672505.1 Okeania sp. SIO2B9
TCTACTCCCTATTTTATGTCTCTGAAACTAACACTAAAAATTAACCAGCCCCACTTCCCAAAATATACAAACTTAACAAAGTTCCACTATTCCATAAACTATGTAACAACATAGAAGATAAAAGATTACGAGACCTGGTATAAACTACTCCCAAAATCATTCCTAAAACTGCCAAAGGTAAAACTTCTGAAATATTCAAATGAGCGACGGCAAATAAAAATCCACTTGCTACAATAGCTCCCCAAACTGACATATATTTTGTCAAAGAAGGCAACAAAAATCCTCGAAACATAATCTCCTCAAAAACTGGTGCAGCAATAGAAGCTGTGACATAAAACAGAGCTAAAGCTAATCCATCTTGCCCTTTCAAAGCAATAGGTAAAATTGGATTACTTCCTCCTTGACCTTGCCATAATTGTTGATTAATTAAAGATATTAAAATTACCATTGGCAAAGCAACAAAATATCCACCCAAACCCCAGAAAAACCAACCACCGCGTAAATCAAATTTAAACCAATCTTTCGGCAGTGGAAAAAATGACTTTAGTGAAAAATAAAGTACCAATAAACCACCTATAGAAAACAGAATATAACTCCCTAAAATATATCCAGCTTGTACCCGCACTCCCATCATTGCAGGTTGCCAATTTGTGAAACCTTTAAAAATCTCTAATCCTAAAGGAATCAAAATTTGTCCGACCAAGAAAAATCCAACTACAAATACTTGTAAAATTGTTTCACCATCCCAGGTTACTTCCCAAGGTAAATTGGCATTTTTTAAGAATAAAGATTCTTTCCCAGAGATTAACAATTGTACTCCTAAAAATATGAGTAATCCTATTCCGAATACTAATCCCATTCCCGGCAAACCAGCAACAATTGCTAACTTAAATACAGCCTGTTGAGCTATTTCTTGTTCCTGGATTTCTAGTTGAGATAAAACCTCTTGTCTTTCCTGTAATTTATATAATTTTTTTAAGGCACGATAACGAAACCATCCATCTAAATTTTTCTGGATTAAAGATTCTGCATCAGGTAAAATTCTCGCTGGTTTATTCCAAATTTCACTTAAAACTTTTGCCGTTTCTCCTAAAGACAGATTTTCTATTTCTGACTTAGTTAAATTTTGCCAACTTTGCCTAGCATCATCTATTTTATTTTTTTGTGCCTGTAAAATTCCGATATTAATATCAAACTCATTAATCAGACTTTTTAACTGATTTATATTCTTGTATAACTGTTTTACTTCTCCTAAATTTTCCACCTCTAAAGTTTGTTTTTCCAGTTGCTGTTGAGCAGACTGACGAGCATTTTTGTATTGTATTAATCCAGCTTCATAAGAATCATTACCAATCAAAGCTTCACTAGCTACAGCAAAATTCTTACTATCTAAATCTTCAGGTTGCCATTCCGCAGCGTGCAACAATAAATTAGTCTGATATAACTCCAGACGACTTTGAATTTGTGGCTGAGTTACACTACTAAATAAAGAAAAACCAATAAAAGAAATGGCTACAATAGTCAGAATACTTAAAATTAATCTTTTAATCGTCATTAATATCTCCTAATAATATCTCTCTAAAATTGCAGATTTTTGCTTCAGTCTAGATATAGTAATTTCATTTGAGTTGCGTAAAAAACCTGGTCTTTTTTAGGCAACAGGCAACAGGCAACAGGTAAGAAGGTTTCCCGGACTTTTTACTGTTAATAAATAACCAACTCTTGTTTGACATCTCATTTGAAAACGCTATATAGCAGACTTCAAGTTTGTGAAGTATAGCAGGGAACAGGCAACAGTGGGAAAAACATTTCCTCTGATTCGGATCATCATCAGTCTACTTAACCTACCGGTTTATTGCTATACACAAATTAAGTCTTTAAACCAGACAGAAAAAATACTATACTTCTGAAAAATAACTTCTAATTTATTAATTATGCTGTACTAAATGATATATAGAATTTTTATCTAGGTCTTCAACAATTAATAATTAATAATTACCTCTCCTTAAAATTATTAAAATTATAGGATTAACGAACTGGATTTTTTGGATTTATTTCTTCTTGAATTTCTCGGTAAAAAATCCATGGATAGATAAAAAGTTGGAAATTTTAACCTCAGATGAACTGTTGCCTTTTCAAGCTGTTATCTAAATTCCAAGATATTTTACCCACAACTGAAATAGAATTCTAGACCATTAGACATAGGAGTGGAAATTACACATATAGATCATATTTTGTGCCTTTTTTCAGAAATTTTCTTCCCTGTTGCCTGTTGCCTGTTCCCTGCTATAAGTACCAAAAACAAGATAAAATCACTCTGTTGCAAAGTTTCCAGCAAATTTATAATCTAAACTATCCATGAGTACCCGTGTTATCCTTGTGCGCCATGGCCAAAGCACCTACAATGTTGAACGTCGAATTCAAGGCCGTCTTGATGTCTCAATTCTCACAGACATAGGCATAAATGCTGCCCGTCAGGTAGGTGAAGCTCTCAAAGGTCTAAAGTTTGATGCTATTTACGCTAGTCCTCTCAAAAGGGCCAAACAAACAGCAGAAATTATCCATTCCTGTTTAAATTCTCCCCCCCCATTACAAAGCAAAGAAAACTTAAGGGAAGTAGATTTACCATTATGGGAAGGAATGTTGCGCCAAGAAGTCAAGGATAAATTTGGAGAAGATTATCGTATCTGGAGTCAACTTCCCCATGAATTTTATATGGAAGTCTCAACACCAGAGGGGCAAATCAAGCATTTTCCTGTTCTATCTTTGTTTGACCAAGCTAAACAATTTTGGCAAGAAACTTTAAGTCAAAATAACGATAAAACTATTTTGGTTGTGGCTCACAATGGTATTAATCGCTGTCTTATCGCTACAGCTTTAGAAATACAACCATCTTTTTATCAATCCATACAACAGTCTAATTGTGGTATTAGCATTCTCAACTTTACTCCTCCTTTCCCTTCTTTTTCTGGAGAAGATAAATCCGGAGGTTCTGTTCAGTTAGAATCAATGAATCTTACTACTCACATTGGTGAGAAATTCCCTAAACCTAGAGAGAAACATCAAGGTCCTCGATTGTTATTGGTGCGCCACGGTGAGACAAACTGGAACCGAGATGGTAAATTTCAGGGACAAATTGATGTACCACTTAATGATAATGGTCGCCTTCAAGGTGGCCAAGCTGCCGAGTTTCTCAAAGATGTACATCTAGATTTTGCTGTGAGTAGTTCTATGTCACGTCCCAAGGAAACGGCAGAGATTATTTTGCAGCACCATCCAGATGTGGAGTTACAGTTAGATGATGGTTTATGGGAAATTAGTCACGGTCTCTGGGAGGGAAAATTTGAATCGGAAATTGAATCTGGTTTTCCTGGTCTGTTGAAGCAGTGGAAAGAATTTCCAGAAACGGTACAAATGCCAGAAGGTGAAAATTTACAGCAGGTTTGGGAACGAGCAATGATTGCTTGGCAAAAAATTATTCGGTCAGTTTCTGGTGTTGGTATTGTCGTTGCCCATGATGCGATAAATAAGGCAATTCTTTGTCAATTATTTGGTCTGGAACCTAAACATTTCTGGAATTTTAAGCAGGGAAATGGGGCAGTTAGCGTAATTGATTATCCTCAAGGGCCAGATGGACAAGCTGTTTTGGAGGCCATGAATATTACTTCTCATTTATCTGGCGGTATTTTGGACAAGACTGCGGCCGGGGCGTTGTAAGGGAAGGCAGAAGGCAGAAGGCAGAAGGCAGAAGGTAATCATATTTTTTCATCGGACTTATCCTCAGACTGTATTTTTGAGATTTGGGGTAAATACTATAGCGCCATATTATTTCTCTCTATCTGAAGAAGACAAAAAAAGCTTTGTCTATCAGAAGGCAAATTTTCACGCTATGAAGAATTGATGGGGATAATTCAATATTTGTCCAATCAAAAAAGGCGATCGCCTTTTTTGATTGGACTTTCTCAAACTATATTTCTCAGATGTGGAACCAAAACTAGGTAGTCTTGCTCGCGTAATGGTATACAGGAAAAAGTAATATCTGGTACGGGAGCAAGATACTCCCACTGCCGTGCCTCGTAAAAAATAATGACAATGCACGACCAATGAAAATTCACCACCGCCAAAAACTATAGCGCCATATTATTTCTCTCTATCTGGAGAAGGTAAAAGAAAACTTTATTTATCCTCGGTAAATTTTCACCCTATGGAGGATAGATGAAAATAATTTAATATTTACCTGGCACTGGAAGACTATCGCCTTTTTTCATCGGACTTCCTCAGAGTAATTTCTCAGATGTGGAGCCAAAACTATAGCGCCATATTATTTCTCTCTATCTGGAGAAGGTAAAAGAAAACTTTATTTATCCTCGGTAAATTTTCACCCTATGGAGGATAGATGAAAATAATTTAATATTTGTCTGGCACTGGAGGGTAATAATTTTTTTTCATCGGACTTCCTCAGATGTGGAGCCAAAACTATAGCGCCATATTATTTCTCTCTATCTGGAGAAGGCAAAGTCAAGCTTTGTATATCAGAAGGCAAATTTTCACGCTATGGAATATTGATGGGAATAATTCAATCCCGACACTGGAAGGCGATCGCCTTTTTCATCGGACTTTCTCAGACTATATTTGTCAGATGTAGAGCCAAAACTATAGCGCCATACTATTTAGTCAAAGGAAAACCTCTTGTAGATTCTTTTAATCACTCTTATCATTCAAAAACATTCTTTTTTCACCCTTGGTACAGCACCTACCACCTTCCTCAGATGAACAGCAAATTATTTCAACAAATCCGAATATTAGACCCAGTTTCCAATACAGACAGAATTGCTGATGTATTAATCATCGATAGTAAAATCGCAGCAGTTGAGACACAAATTTCTGAATTTCCCACTAAAACAGAAATTCAAAATTCCCATGGACTAATTTTAGGCCCTGGTTTAGTAGACTTATATTCTCATAGTGGCGAACCAGGGTTTGAGGAACGAGAAACTATTGAGTCTTTAATTCAAGCTGCTACAGCAGGGGGTTTTACTAGATTAGCTATTTTGCCTGATACTTTTCCACCTGTAGATAATCCTGCTGGTTTGGCTAGGTTGCAAAATTTAGCCAAAAATTATGCTTCTACTCCCATCATTTATTATTGGGGTGCTATTACCCAAGGTTTACAAGGGGAGCAAATGACCGAGTTGGGAGAGTTGGCAACAACAGGAGTTGTGGGGTTTGCCGATGGTTTACCTCTACAAAATCTTGGTTTGTTACGACGAATCTTGGAATATCTCAAACCTCTGAATAAACCTCTAGCTTTATGTTGCAATAATTCTAGGTTGGCGGGTAAAGGGGTAATGCGAGAGGGGTATGATTCTATTCGCTTGGGTTTGCCTGGAGTTCCCACTATGGCTGAAACTTCTGCTTTAGCTGCTGTGTTGGAATTAGTAGATGCTATTGGTACTCCTGTCCATATTATGCGGGTTTCCACTGCTCGGAGTGTGGAATTGATTAGAGTAGCTAAAAATAGGGGTTTGCCTATTACTGCTAGTACAACTTGGATGCACTTGTTGTTGGATACTCAGGCAATGGAGGGTAAGTCTCCTTTTGAGACGGAGTTTTTTCCTTATGACACTAATTTACGTTTGGAACCTCCTTTAGGAAATTCTAGCGATCGCTTGGCTTTGGTTCAAGGTATTAAGGATGGGGTTTTGGATGCTATTGCTATTGAGCATGCTCCTTTTTGTTATGAGGAGAAAACGGTTACTTTTTATGAAGCACCCCCAGGAACTATAGGATTAGAAATAGCATTACCTTTATTATGGCAGAATTTTGTCCAAACAGGAAAGTTGTCGGCTTTAGATTTATGGAGGGTATTAAGTACGGCTCCTAGCAAATGTTTAGGACTTAATCCTAAACATTTG
>NZ_JAAHGK010000038.1:0-14430 GCF_010672505.1 Okeania sp. SIO2B9
TCAAAATTTGAGGCTTGAGGGAACAGGGAACACCGGAGCTGGGAACAGGGAATAAAAAGACAAAAAGATAACTGTACCTCACGACCTTGGGAAACGCTATAGTATATTATCTTTGCAAAAGTATATTACTTTTAAAGACTCAAGAAAAATCCTAATGTTGATAGAAAAACAGATGGAGATATTTGAATTACAAAAACAGGCTTACAATTATGCAAATGAATTATAAGTAATTACCTAAATAAACAAAAAAATTCAAGCAACAGAATTTCTAATACTGTTAATTATCACACATCATTTTTGAACTTCTGAATTCTAAATTATGAATTCTAAATTCTGACTTCATTATTCACTCCATTCAACAAAAGTTGTTTCTACTTTAGCTCCTGGGGAAACATTACCTTTAAAAGATGCTACTTTTCCTGGCTCAACCGTACTAGGTTCAGCATAAATAAACCCATTATCAATAATATTTCCAGCATCATCTAATACTTGATAATTTACCTTAATTTGCTTCACAGTTTGACAACTTTGATTAGCAACTTTACCAGTTAAAAAATTACCATCGTAGTTAATATTACTAATCGGTATTTCTGTAGCTTTAACTTTTTCTGATTCTGATTTGCAGCTAACTTTTTTGCTTTCATTAATAGCTTCTCTATCGCCACATAGATTAACTAAATTAATAATTTTTCCCTCTGTAGTTTCCATATAACAAATTGGGTTATCAAATTCAGATTTTTGAGCAAATATATTCACTATATTACTCTGTAATAATTGATCATAAACTCCCCCGTGTAACAATGGTATTAATATAGTAAAATAGAAGTATTTCATAGTAACTATTAATTATATCATGTCCGCTGGGGCGCGTTTGTGTAAAACCAAGGGTGAATGTCTACAGGAAATTTACGTTTTTTCAATCTTTTAAGCCTTCTTCTCTCTTCCTTCTTCCTTACCTTCACGCTTACAATACCGATGCTATCAGACATGATATTACTGGTAAATTTATTTTTACGCTTTTCAGATAGTTTTAAACCACTAATATCAAATCCGCTCGGGTTCGGTATAAAAAATTTTTCATCCTCAGCGCAAATGTGCAAATCTTTCGCGCATTCTCTTCCCTCCTGACTCCTGACTCCTGAGTTTCTATCCTGGGAGGGGGAGGGGCGAGGGGTGGGTTGACTCCTAAGTAGGGTTTGCTGAAAAAGTATTTTAGTAGGGGTAGGAGACAGGAGACAGGAGACAGGAGACAGGAGAAATGGGAATTTAGAGGAAGTAGGAGCGGGCGTTTTGTCTCAAGATTGTTCTGCCCAACTATGCGCCTAAAATACGCTCCATGCATGAGCGTTTTAGACTGAAACAGGCGCACTTTTTTCGTTCCCAAAAAGGCACTTGTCTTTATATGTCAATGCTTTTATATTTAATCAGCAAGCCCTAAGTAATGCGCGATTAATATCATACACCCGCTTCACCAACGCCGCTGACTTCTCATTGCTTCAACACTACCTTTTAAACCTAAATCTTGTAAAATTTCCATAGCAGCTATTTCACCTGTCTGACACCCACCTTCCATATAACCTTGATTTTCTAGAAAAGATGTATGCTCCCCGGCAAAAAATATATTACCCACTCGCTCTCTTTCTACACCATAAAACTTTGTCCACTCCCCCGGTTTGTAACATAAATAAGAACCGTGAGTATAAACTTCTCCTGGCCAATAACTACGAATTGTTCGATCTGACATGGAAATATTACTAATACCAGGAAAAACCTGTTCGAGTTGGGAATTCAATTTTTGAGCATGAATTTCAGGACTACCAGTTCCTATTGCTACACCCTCAGTACCACCAACAAATTGTGTAATCAAACCCATACCTGGATGATAACGACTCTCAGAAGTTTCCCAAGTGTTTTGAAACCCTAAATCTAAATAGATATCAGCTGTAGAATTGTAGCGAGTACGCCAAATTTTTTCTTGATAAGTAGTAGTTAACTTAGAATTAGTTCCGTAACTAGCAGTATCTATAGATAACTTTTTCAAAGGTGGCAAATCTACATTAAGCTGAACTTCTCTTAACAAAGTTAAGGGTAATGTTAGCAAAATTCTCTCATAAGTACGCTCAAAGGTACTATTGCCCGACCTTAATACCACTCGATACCGACCATCAGAAAGATCATTGATCGCCTCTAATATTGTTCCCGTCTCAATAGAATTGGAGACTAAACTTGCCAACTTTTGGGGGATCAGTTCGTTACCTCCCTGTACATTAAAAAGTTGCTCCATAACACCAATAATGCCAAACTTACCTACTTGAGTACCTATTATATAGATTAAATTGAGACTAGACTGCTCTTCCATATTTAGACCGTAGTAAGTTTCATAAGCAGCTTTGACTAGCTGGCGAATTACTGGTGTAGTTTGAGGAATTCGGTCTAAATATTCGGCAATAGAGATATGATCTAGTTCTACTGCTGCCGGAATTTTTGTGGTGTAGTCTTTAAAATTAGCGATCGCTTTAAAATCTCTGTTAATCTGCTCTGCAATTGGTGCAAAGTCTGTGGTAATTTCTGCTAATGAAACCTTGCGACCTTCAAAAAAGTAAGTCTCTTGTGTTTCCAAGTTTTCATCGACTGCCTGCAAATCTACAAGATGTAATCCTAATTCCTCAATCAAACTGCGCAGATAAGTATGCTCGGTGTAGATAAATTCCCCACCAAGTTCAACAGCAAATGGAGTACCTAATGCTTTTTGGCGAGTTCGGATTCTACCTCCTACCCGGTTACTAGCTTCAATCACGTTTACTGGAACTCCCGCTTGAGTTAGACGATAAGCAGCAGTTAATCCGGCAATTCCTGCTCCTACTATTAATACTGGAGTTGTTTGAGATATTGCCCTTTCTCCACCCTTGGACAAAAGGGAAACTTTAAATTTTTGAGCTAAGTCTAAACCACCTTTTAATAAGCGAGTGCAAGCATTCGGAAATTTCCTAGCTTTAGCTTCTTTTACCATTCCTAATAATTCATCACTAGGGATACCAGTTTCTCTTGACATTCTGGCAATAGTATGAGCACGACCTAGTATTGTCATCACCGAAGATTTAGTCATTTTTGAGATCTCATTTTCTACAGTTAGCCTTCTGATTATTTTATTTGTGGCAAATTCCGTTTTTCCCGAACATACTTAGCTCCAGGTAGTCTGCGAGGTTTAGTTTGAATTTCCGACTGTACAGATCGTTTAACTCTTAACGCTTCAGTAGTTGCTATTAAATCCAAATCATCTAAAATTTCTATCGCAGCAACTTCACCACTATCACAACCACCTTCTATCCAACCTTGATATTCCAAAGAAGTATGTTCGCCAGCAAAAAATATATTCCCCACACGCTCTCCCTCCACACCATAAAATTGCGTCCACTCCCCTGGTCTGTAACACAAATAAGAACCACGAGCAAAAGGATCTCCAGGCCAATAACTACGAATTGCTTGGGATGGCATCGCCACGCTACTGATATCAGGAAAAACAAGTTCTAGTTGAGCATTTAACTGTTGAGCGTGGGTTTGAGCAGTAGCAGATCCTATTGCTACACCCTGAGTACCACCAACAAATTGTGTAATCAAACCAGGACCTGGAATGTAACGACTTTCCGCAGTTTCCCAAGTAGCTTGAAATCCTAAGTCTGAAATAACATTACCTCTGGAGTTGTAGCGAGTACGCCAGATTTTTTCTTGATAAGCAGTAGTTAACTTAGAGTTCGTTCCGTAACTAGCAGTATTTATAGATGACCTTTTCACAGGAGGGATATCTACATTAAGCTGAACTTGTCGCAGCACACTGAAGGGTAATGTCAGTAAAATTCGTTCATAAGTGCGGTCAAAGGTACTATGACCCGACCTTAATGCTACTCGATATCGACCATCAGAAAGAGAGTCGATCGCTTCTAGCACTGTTCCTGTCTCAATGGAATTGAAAAGTATATTTGCCAACCCTTGGGGAATTTGTTCGCTCCCCCCCTCTACATGAAAACGTTCATCACTGGTACCAAGAGGTTCAAACTCTCCCGGTTCAGTACCTATTAAAAAGAGTAGATTCAGACAAGACTGTTCTTCAGTGTCGAGACCATAGTCACCCGTGTAAATAATTCGGATTAGTTGACGGACTGTTGATGTAGTTTCAGGAATCCGGTCTAAATATTCGGCGATGGAGATATTATCTAGTTCTACTGCTGCTGGTATAGGTGTGGTATAGTCTTCAAATTCATCGATCGCTTCTAAATCTGCATCAATTTGTTCAGCAACTGGCGCAAAGTCTCTAATCAGTTCTTCTATTGGTACTCTACGATTTCCAATAAAGTAAGTGTCCTGTATTCCTAAGCTCTCATCCACTGCCAATAAGTCTACCAGATTTAATCCTAATTCTTCTGCTATACCACGGGTACAAAAATGATCTGTATCAATGAATTCCCCACCCAATTCCACTGAGAATGGTGTACCTAACGCTTTTTGGGTAGTTAGCATTCTACCCCCTACTCGGTTCTTAGCTTCTATCACATTTACTGGTACTCCTGCCTGAGTAAGGCGGTAAGCTGCAGTTAATCCCGCAATTCCAGCGCCTACTATTAATATAGGTGTTTGTTGAGCCATTGCTCGTTGTCCACCCTTGAAGAAATTAGAAGCTGCCATTGCTCCAGCAAATCCTAAACCACCTTGTAATAAACGACGGCGAGTAGTCCGAAATTTATTACTTTGAGCTTCTCTTACCATTCCTAATAACTCATCGCTGGGAATGCCAGTTTTTTTAGACATTCTGGCAATACCATAAGCGCGACGTAGGATGTTCATTAAAGAAGATTTACTCATAATTAATGTCCCTTAATTTTTAATTATAAATTTTGAATTTAAAGCATACATAAATGAACGATTGTAGTAAGATAACATTGCTTAGGTTGCAATGTAAACTCAAAAATAAACTTTTAAGAAATGTTAACTATTGAAACTCTGTTTGATGAAGGATTTTATTTATTTCAAAACCCCGATGTTGTAGATGAAATTGCTGCGGGTAATTTCAGTAGTGGTTTGGAACATTTTGTGAATGTGGGTCAATTTGAAAATCGCGACCCCAATGCTTTATTTGATACTAGCTTTTATCTCGAAATTAATACTGATATAGCTGCTGCTATTGAGGAAGATAATCTGACGGCAGTGGAACATTTTCTTAGGTTTGGTCAATTTGAATTGCGCGACCCTAGTCCTTTATTTACTAATTTATTTTATAGAGCAAATCCTGATTTTGCTACAACATTAGAGTCAGCAGGATTAACACCTTTTGAACATTTTGTCAGATTTGGTCAATTTGAAAATCGCGACCCTAGTTTTTTGTTTGATACAGATTTTTATCTTGCTCAAAATCAGGATGTAGTGGAGTTATTAAATAATGGTATTTTTAGTAGTGCAATTCAACATTATATTTTAGTTGGTTTGCCAGAAAATCGTTTGAGTACTCCTCCAGATTTTAGAGATGATTTGTTAAATATTAATGCCGATCTTGGTGTTTTGGGAAGTGCAGAATTTAGCAATTTTATTGGAGATGGAAATCCAGTAGATGTTTATAGTTTTATTTTGAATACTCCTAGTAGTTTAGATGTTGTATTAACTGGTTTAGTTGGGGATGCAGATGTGGAGTTAATTGAGGATATTAATAATAATGGAGTGGCAGAAACTTTAGAGGTTTTTGCTGAGTCAAGAAATGTGGGTACTGTTGATGAAATAATAGGTGTTGATTTCTTACCAGAGGGTAATTATTTTGTCCGAGTTTCTGAGTTTAGTGGTCATACAAATTATTCTTTGTTTTTAGAAGCTAGTCCAATTTAGAGTAATTAATCATAATAGGGTGGGTAAATTTTGAGTTATCATCAAGTAACTATAAATTTTTCCTCTTTATTTGCCTGCCCTAAATTTAGTTATAAGTTATTCAGTTGACGAAGGAAACCAAACAAAAATATTTTTGGAAAAGTTTCCAAACTGTTCCCCTAAATAAATTAATATCCTTAGATACTTTGCTTTCTTCCCTACAAATAAATCCAAAATTGGGAATCATATCATTTGCTCATAACTTATTCAATAAAACCAATTAATTATACTGTTAATTTTCAGGTAATTCTCCAAAGCGATCGCGATAACGAGCTAATCAAAATTCTAATTCTTCGGCTCGTTTTTCTGCTTCTTGCCGTGCCCCAATTTCCTGATTCAAAACTTCTCGTAATTCATCATAAATTACCAATTTTGCTCCCGTATCTTACCGATAAAATCTGATCAATTTATCCTCAACTTCTAATTGTAATCCTAAAGGTTCGCTCCGACCATCTGTAATACCAAATTCACGCAAAGGCAGTTACATCTTAATTTGTGATTTCTTCTTAAAAGAAAAAATTATAAATTCCATAAATTCTAAAATTTCCACCTTTTTTTCCTCTTTAATATTTATGTTTTTCTTTCTCTGTTCCCAGCTCCGGTGTTCCCTGTTCCCTGTGTCCTCACGCTTTGCAATATTTTATGAAATTGGTATAGTTAACTTATAATCTACGATATCCTTGCAATTTTTCTTCTTGAACGAATGCTAAAAATGAGTGAGTTGAATCAACAAGAAAAAAAGTTGAGGAAACAAGAACAAGATTTAATATTTAGAGAAATGTCTCAACCAATTTCTCTAAATATTAAATATCAACGAAAACATATAAAAAAATTAGAAATTGAAGAAAAATCAGAGCAAAATGATAAATTAAAAAATCAAGATTAGAAAAATATTTATTCAGTTAATGTAGGTTGGGTTGAGGCATGAAACCCAAAATGATCAGGACTTACGCATGAGGTACGAAAAAATAGGATTTGAGATTGCTTTCCGTTCCGGACTGCTCCGCAAACCCTCTGGGTTGCAATGACCACAATACCTTGTAATCCTTAAGTCCTAATCATTTCGATATTTGTTGGGTTGCGCAATAGAACATCCATTCCGCTGCGCGATCGCTTAACCCAAACTACACAAAAAAAATTATTCCTGTAGAAATGAAAAAATATCCCTACAGGAACAACTAATTAAAGTTAAAAAATCGCCAATTTATTCACCTCTAACTTTCTCCGACCAAACACGAGTCGGCAAACCCCAAACATAAATAAACCCTTCCGCCGCTTTATGGTCGAACTCATCCTCAGCACCATAAGTCGCCAAATCAAAACTATATAAAGAATTGCCAGACTGACGACCGACAACCATCGCATTACCCTTAAACAACTTCACTCGCACAACACCAGTCACCCTTTCCTGAGTCTGCTGAATAAAAGCATCCAACGCACCCTTCAACGGACTAAACCACAAACCGTTATAAACCAACTGACTGTAAGTTTCCTCAATACCACGCTTATAACGAGTCACGTCAGCAGTCAAAGTTAAACTTTCCAAGTCGCGGTGCGCTTGAATAAGTACCCACATTGCCGGAGACTCATAAATTTCTCGTGATTTAATTCCCACTAGACGGTTTTCAATCATGTCAATTCGACCAATACCATGATTTCCCACTATCTGATTAAGTTTAGTAATTAACTCAATACCACCCATTCCTTGACCGTTGAGACTAATAGGAATTCCTCCCTCAAAACCAATTTCAACATATTCTGGTTCATTGGGAGTATCAACGATCGCTTTAGTCATATTATAAACTTCCTCCGGCGCCTCCACCCAAGGATCTTCCAACTCCCCTGCTTCGATCGCCATCCCCAATAAATTTTTATCAATGCTGTAAGGGGAAGATTTTTTCACTGGTGCTGGAATGCCATATTTTTCACCGTAGGCAATAGTCTCCTCACGACTCATTCCCCACTCCCGCGCTGGAGCAAGAATTTTGATTTTCGGGTTAAGTGCAGCAATAGCAACATCAAACCTTACTTGGTCATTACCCTTTCCAGTACAACCATGGGCGATCGCATCAGCACCATATTTTTCTGCTGCATCTACTAAGATTTTAGCAATTAAAGGTCTAGCTAATGCTGTCGCTAAAGGATAGCGATTTTCATATAGAGCATTTGCTTGAATAGCAGGAAAAGCATATTCTTGAATCAAAGGTTCGATAACATCTATAACCAAAGATTCTACCGCACCCGAATCTAATGCTTTTTTGCGGACTCCTTCTAACTCATCCCCTTGTCCTAGATCTGCAGCAAGAGTAATTACTTCTTTGACACCCCACTCATTTTTTAAGTAAGGAATGCAAACGGAGGTATCCACTCCACCAGAATAAGCTAATACAACTTTAGTGGCACGACTCATAGATTTTTCTCTAGAATTACAACTGGGTTTTTATTATGGGACTAAGCCTTTAAATTTATTGTCAGGCAAAGTACAGATTCTAGAGTTTATCTTAATTGTGGGAGAAATTAAAAGTGGGCTATAGAATCAGCTTTTGGAAATGAGTGGATGTGGAGTGCTTTTTCCAGTTATTAAAGTTAATATCTAATACCCAACTATACTATTGCAGAAGAATTATCAACTTTTATTCTAGGGGTTTGGTTGCTAAACCACTACTTCTAAGTCTTTCCTTAAACTAAGTAAAGAAAAGATATAATTTTAAGATTTAGATGAATGAGTTATTTCATATTTAAAATCAGCAATACCATCTCATTATCTATAATAAATATTCGGATTACTTTTAAGAAGAGGTAATTATTAATTATTGAAAAAGAAGATTTTGTCTATATACTATATAAATGATGGATAAAAATAAGTACTCCCTAGCATCTCTAGGGAGTAATGGCTTATTGTACATAAATAATCAACTGACTAACATTCTTAATCGCTTTCATTGCATAACTATCATTAGGACGGAAGTTTAACGCTCTTTTGAAATTTATCAAAGCTGTCTGATAGTCTTTGTTTTCTGTTGATCTATAACCAATATTCATACATTGCTCGTAGTTAAAGCAAGAACCATTTATCCGATAAACATGAGGCTGTAATATATTAAAATTAGTGAATGCTTGGAGGTCATTAGATTGAAAACTTAATGCTTTTTCATAGTAAAGATAAGCTCTTAAAAGATCGCCTGTTTCCCAAGAAGAATATCCTAAACTATGACAAAGTTGATTAGTTGAGCAGAGAATAACTACGTTTCCAGTATCGCCTAAAGTTCTTAACCCTGTGCTGTTGCCAGAATTTCCAGAAGTCCCATAACTCCCCGATCCTCCTGATGAAGTTCCTCCATGACAGTGATATCTTCCTGTTGATCGGTTTGTGTGGCATCCACTGCTATCGGTTCGGCCTGAATGAGCGATAGCAATACAAGGAGTTAATAGTCCTACTACCACCCCCCCCCCGCAAAAAATATCTTTTGAAAAATATTTTTCATTGTTTCTAATAGAGTTTGAAGAGTACTTTTCAAGTATAAAACTATTTTCTGTCTATTGAATTATTCTGATTTTCTGGTGTTAATGATCGCCCTGTAGAATCATCATACCTGAATTCAGCAAGACCCTTTTTTATCCATGCTATAACAGCTAAGACCCATAATGTACTACCTACTATCGAGTTATCCCACTCAGGAGACAAAATGTTTTTCAGTGTAGTTATCCCCACTTATAATCGCAAACCGATTTTAGAAAAGTGTCTTCGCGCTCTGGAAAATCAGGATTATGACTACCCAATTATAGATTATGAAGTAATAGTTGTCGATGATGGCTCGACGGATGATACTATCCCCTGGTTAGAAACAGAGGCCAAAGAATTTCCCCATGTCCAACTATTTTCTCAGTCCCACCAAGGGCCAGCAGCAGCTCGGAATTTTGGTGTTGAACAGGCCAAAGGAGATTTTATTATTTTTATTGATAGTGACCTGGTGGTAACAGATTCTTTTCTACAGTCACACGCAAATAGTTTGATTGCTCAAAAGTCAGATAATGTATTTACTTATGGCAGAGTCATTAATACTTGTAATTTTGATTTTCCCACTTCAGAACCTTATAAGTTGACTGATTTTTCGGCAGCTTTTTTTGCTACAGGAAATGTAGCGATCGCTCGTAGTTGGTTAATTGAAGCTGGATTATTTGATACTCGTTTTGAACAGTATGGTTGGGAAGATTTGGAGTTAGGAGTTAGGTTAAAAAAATTGGGTTTAAAATTGATTAAGTGTCCTGATGCTGTTGGTTATCATTGGCATCCACCTTTTTCTTTGGAGCAATTACCAGGAATGATTGAGCGAGAAATTCAAAGGGGAAAAATGGGAGTTTTGTTTTATCAAAAACATCCGACTTGGGAAGTTAAAATGATGATTCAAATGACTTGGCTACACAAATTATTATGGGGAGTTTTATCATTAGGTGGAAGATTAAATGAAAAGACAATGGCTGGTTTTTTGCAATGGTTAATTGACCGAGGTAAGTCACAGTTGGCTTTAGAAATTTCTCGTATATTTTTGAATTGGTATAATGTACAAGCTGTTTATACTGCTTATAGAAATATTGAGAATTATACTTAATAGTTCAGATGGGAAGCAGAGGAGCAGGGGAGAAGGGAGGAAAGAATCATAGTAGATAGGAAAAACTACTTAGGGCTTGCTGATTGGACACTATAATTTTTTTCTGGCTTTTGACTTTTGACTGTCTTGAGTGCGTCTTGCATTCTGAGGAAACCTCGCCAATTAGCACTCGCTTTTGACTTATGTTTTTATGCATAGCACTCAGCTACCTTGATCAGGAGTCAAATTCTCAGTTAAATATTAAGCATAAATACTTGCTGAATCCTTGTCTCCTATTGAGCACTATAATTTTCTTCTGACTTTTGACTTTTGACTTTTATGCTACGTTTTGTCGTGCGGAATGTAGGGTATAAATGACTGGGAATTAAGGGGAGACAGGAGTCGCGATCGCTGCCTCCCTTGAGATTAACTTCTCTTTGCTTCCTCCGTGAAATTCACCCTCCCTCGGCTTGAAACGGCTAAATACATTCCTGAGACGACAATGACAAAACTGAGCAATGTGAGTGGACTTAGCTGCTCAGAAAAAACGATCCAGCCCTCGATCGCACTCAAAGAAGGAATGACTAAAGCCAGCAAACTGGCAAAAGCAGCGGAAATTTTCTTCAGGCAATAAGCCCAAAGTCCAATCCCTAACATTTGTCCCACCAAAGCCAGTTCAACGACAGCGAACCAGCCGACAGCGGTGGTTGGGAAAAAAGATTCCCCAGTAATCACTAACAGAATTAGCAGCACAAAAGAACTCGTGATTGAAGACCAGGTCATAATTGTTAAAGGGTCTAACTGTTGTCGCAAGCGCTCGATAATGAGGGGATGAATCCCAAAAAATACTGCAGACAGTAAAGCTGCAGCATCTCCCCAAAATTCGATGCCAAACTCGAAGGAAAGCAGGCTCTCTGATTCTAAAATAGCCGCGCCGACGACCGCTACAAACATCCCCACTAGGAAACGGCGATCGAAGGTCTGTCCGAAAGCAAGCCACCCTCCCAGCACTGTGAATAGGGGAACTAAATTGTGCATAAGTGTTGAATTGGCAATGCTAGTTTGTTCTAGAGACCAAGCCCATAATATTAATCCCACTGCCAAAATAATTCCGTCTGCAATCAGAAGAGCAATTCTTCTTGTCGAAAGTAAAGAAGGAGTCGCCCAGTCCTGATTCGTTGAAAAAAAAGGTTTGATGCACAAAAATGCAAGACTTGCAACCCAATAGCGATTAAATGCTGTGGTACTAAAGCTCATTTCATTTTCCCCAAGACGAAAAAAAACTGGGGTTAGGGAAATACAGAAAATACTTCCCAGCAATGCACCCCAGGCATCTGTGGGGATAGAATTGAAAAAGCCTTTCAAACCTAGACTAAATTGATTCTCTCTAAGTTTTTCTGTCATTTTCTACATTCTCCACACACTCATTCCATGCTTTTGAGTTTAACTATTATTAACAAAAATGTGAGTGTTTTCTCATCTTACACGCAGCTAAAATTGCAGTGTTCGCAATTTGAAAACACGCTCCGATCAAGACAGAGACTCTTTAACAGTTCCACACCTAGAGCAAGTTTTAGAACTAGGAAACCATCTATCAAGAATGGTTAAGGATGATCCGTAAAGTTGAAATTTGTACTCTAGCTGTCTGCGGAATTCATAAAAACCCATATCTGCACCCACCCCTCTAGCTCCCCTCCCGGGAGGGGATGGAGGTAGGCTGTGGTTTTGAGCTAGATAGCTAGTAAGTTTATGCAATGCATATTTTCTACTGAGTATCCAACTGAATTTTACTTCGCTTTGGGATAATCAGCTATATCCAGTTTCTTTACTGATTACAGGGAGATTTGAGTGAGTACCAACGCTTGTTTAGTGGCAGGAATTTAATTGAAATTTATGCCCTCGTTAAGAAAAGATGCACTCCTGATATCTTTCCCACCCCATTAATACTAAAGTCCCACAATCATTCTAGCTGTCACCGGTTCTTCACCAATGCCATACTCTTCTGTCTGGGAATCAACTAAATCTGTATTGAAATAAGTACCAAAAATGTGGTCAAAGATGACAAGCATACTTGCCAGGTTCTTATTGTGGAACCTCTCTTCAGCAAGGTGATGGACGTGGTGGTATCGAGGGGTGACAATCACATACTCTACTACTCGCATCCAAGGTCGCCACTTAATGTTGAGATGGCTAATCGTGTTGTGAAATGATGCAATCGCGCCATACACAATAGCAATGTGAGCAGGAATAGCTAGTGCAGGAAACCATAAGCCAATGCTTGCAAACATTAGTTTACTTGTTAAGCTTGATTTTACACCACTCAGCCACCATAGTTTCTGTTCTGAATGATGCCACTTATGAGTTTGCCAAATCTGTTCGATATAGTGCATATGCCAATGAATGACATAAAGACTGAATTCCCTTAAGAAAATGGCTAGAATAACCCTAGAGTATAGAGGAGCAGACAAAATGTTAGTCCAACCAATTGCCTCGACGAAGGGTGCAGAAGTAATAAAATTCTGTATCGGATAGTAAGCATAGACAACAACGACAATATAAAGCATCATTATTGCAGCATTCTTGATATCTTCCAGGATTTCCTCTGAATAGTTAATTTCCTTTAAGGGATCTTTTTTTTCCCAAGTCCAAAGGATCAAGCCTGGGACAAATGTTATTGCCCACGCTGAAATAATGTTATTCACTTTGTTAGTTTTATGTTGATGATCACACAGTCATTATTTATAGCACATAGACATTTAGATGTCAATCTTTATAGTTAATTTTGTGTACCTGTTTATAAAACCTATTTCCTAGGTCAATGCTCCGAAACGAAACAAAATTTAGTAGTGTCAAACACCTAAATTCGTAGTGCTATAAAATTATATTACTCAAAAGTTAATTGAATATTTCATAGTAACTTCCCAAAATAACGCTATATTTGCTCAAGACTTCAGTTATTAATTAATAAGTAAGTAAGAGCAATATTTTTAACGATCCGTTTACAAAGAGCGAAGATATTTTATTCATTTCACTACTCCCTATTCTCAATAAAATGTAGCAAGAATTTTGATATTTGGTATCATATAGACTAAAAAATATCATAATTTCTGATTTTTAATTTGGAACTATTTTGATATAACCATAGCTAATTTATTTACACTATAATGATTGAACCTGATTTTCCTCATATTATGCTTGCCTTTGAATATAAAGGTTGGAAAGTTGAAATAGACCAAGGTGAAATGAATGGATATCCTACTTATGCAGTTTGGGCTAATTACAAATTAGGTTGTGTTGTAGCAGTACCTTATGCTTCTTCTCGACAAGAGGCAGTTAAACGTGCCAAGCAATGGATTGATGATCGAAATAATAGGAAAATAACTTAAATTACCGAATAATTAAGGTTTAAAGCTTCTCCTTTAAAGGAGAAACAAGAAAAATTTTTCCTTTGAGTCAATCCTCTCTTTTTCAACGAGAAGTAATTGTTAATTATTAATTATTAATTGTTGAACATACCTTTACTTTAACTTCATTTATTCCTTATTTTTGATATCTCAAGCAGTTATTAAATAATATCATGTTCGGATGAAAGCCTGATAAATATAATTCTCTATGTATCACCGTTCCGTCAAACTTCTACTACATATCGCCTTTTGCCTATCAATTATAACTATTCAACCGAACATGATTAAAGTATTGATATTTGAGAAATGGTATAGGTGAAATGAAATATAAATTAGTAACACATATAAATTATTGTCTAAAACAACAATAACTTAAATAATCAGTAATTTAGTCATTATTTATTCTAAATTACCTTCCTTAAAAGCCATAATCCTAATTCGCTTATAATCAGCCGTCCATTTACCCTTTTTATATAAATGAGGACGCAATCTATTTTCAATATCATCAATAATAATACTTTGCTTTTTCT
>NZ_JAAHGK010000380.1:0-5912 GCF_010672505.1 Okeania sp. SIO2B9
CTAAAATCATTTCCTGTTGATATCCATCTTCAGTAGGTTGTCGATACACATACAACTGACGATGATTCACATCCAACACCCAATAATCCTCTATTCCAGACTTTGCATACTCTTTTCCTTTAAGCTCCAAGTCACTTTTGAGAGTACTATCAGCAATCTCCACGATCAAATACACATCTTCTGCTGTAGGATGAGAGTCATCATAATCAAGAGGGTCTACTTTCACTACTGCAATATCTGGTTCAGGTTGAGAAAAATTATTCAGTATCACCGGAAGTTGTTTCTGCACCGAAACCCTTTTTCCTAAAGATTGACTAAACAAGCGGTCTGCTCGTCGAATAGCTGCAGCGTGGGAACTTCCTTGAGGTGACATCTTGCGAATAACTTGTCCTGCGATTAATTCTACCTGTTCATCCTGGTGCAAAATTCCTACTTCTGCCATGCGCTGATATTCTTCTACACTCAGCAGACGTAGGGGTAATTCTGTGAAATTTAATGGCATTTTGGTGGTTGACATGACTGGGAAATGGAAAAATTTCCTAGAAGTATTTATCTATTAATAAAAATTTTGATAATTGATAGGTTAAAGATTTATCTATGTTTAAATTATCAGTTTAGTTTAGTTTATGCTAATTTTAGCCATCACTTTGTTTTGTAATTGGTTACTTGAATTATAGCACAAAAAATCCCTATCTATCTCATTATTAGCTAGTATATATATCAGGACTTACCCATGGGTAAGGAAAAACTAGGACTTGAGATTGTTTCCCTATGGGTCGCAATGACGGAAATACGTTAAAGTGCGTAAGTCTTATAATTATCGAAACTTAATATAAATTTTTCTATTATTTTAGGATAGGAAAATATATTTATCAGTATGATGAGTCAAGCAAGTTTAGCGATTTAAAAGGGGAGGCTTTAAACCAGAATTATTTAATTATTAATTATTAATTATTCGGTAAAATACTAAATAGCAATCTCAAATTATTCATAAACGCACCATGATTACTTTAGCTAAATGGTCAATACAAGACTATCATCAGATGATTTCTGCGGGTATTCTGAGCGATCGCCATGTAGAATTATTAGAAGGAGAAATTATTGAAATGTCGCCAGAAAAATCTTTGCATCGGAAAATCACTGATTCTATTGCTGAATATTTGCGAGAAAAGTTTCGAGGTCTGGCAAAAATCTACGAAGCACATCCAGTTACTCTTCCTAGTTCAGAACCAGAACCAGATATTGCTGTTGTTAAAATGCCAGTATCTTTATATGATTCTCGTCATCCTTATCCTGAAGAAATTTATTTGTTAATAGAAGTTTCTGATACAACTTTAGAAAAAGATTTAGAAAAAAAACGGTTTATTTATGCCCGTGCTGGCATTTTAGAATATTGGGTTGTGGATGTAGAAAATGAACAACTTGTCGTATTTAAAGAACCATCAAAAGATGATTATCAAGTGCAAAAAAACTACAGTCAAGGAAATATTTTTACACTTGTTTTTCCCGATCTTGAAATATTAGTAGAAAAGTTATTGAAATAGGGAGTAGGTAGGGACGTTGTATTTCATTAATGGATAATTGATAATTACCTCTGGTTAAAACTGTCCTTAATTGAATATCAGGAAATATTATTTCTTCTCTTGTTCGATGGTTAGCCAGCGAGGATATATCGCCATCCCACCCTATGGGAAGCTGCGCTAACGACCGCTTTTTTCCCCTTGAAATGGTCGGCTTTTAAGCTGAATAATTAATAATTATTAATTATTCGGTAAGGAGGTATTATTAATTATGTCTCAAGAATTATTAAATGAGTTAATGAGTAAATCTGAAGGGTTAAACGTTGAAGAAAAGCTTCAATTAATGCGTTATTAATTAAATAATCTTAAAATAGATGATAATTCCACCCTAAACTTCAGCGTAAATGGTTTGAGATTCAAGGAAAAGCGACTTATCCTTTAGTAGGAGAAGATGCTCAAGAATGGTTTCTCGAACTCGTCAGATGATTGGGAAGTGCAGGATACTTGACTGATTGCAGGAAGCAGGATATCTTTAAGTAAGTTGGAAATCTAAAATAGTTATTATTTTATTTTTTTTTATGAAAAATCTAACTCTACTATCTGTCACAGTCCTTACTGCTACATCTGCATTGGTTTTTGGGAAAATACAAGCTGCCTCTGCTTTAATTTGGAACTGGAATTATTCTGCTCCTGGCATAGAGGCGAGTGGTAATTTGACTACTAATGACACTCCTGACGATTTTGGTTTTTACCTAATTACTGGAATTACTGGTACGCGAAATGACGAAACAATTATTGGTTTACAACCTACGGGAACTTCAGTACCAGGAAACTAACCTTTTATACTTGACAATATAATTAGTCTTAATCCTGATGAGCAGTTAACAAGTAGCGGTTTTGGGTATTTCACCTCGGAAGGAAACTTTGTTAATATGTTTTTTGCTGATTTTTTTACAGCCTCCGGGTTATTTTGAGATTTTTTCTGCGCCACCATTTATAACAGGTTTTGAAAATCTTGGGCCAGAAGATAGTGAATTGTCTGTTAGTTTTTCTGCTACCCCAATCATGGTCTCTGAACCCACCTCTACCTTAAGCTTTCTAGCTCTTGGTACTCTCGGAGCAATTTCAACCCTAAAACGCAAACAAAATAAAAGAAACAATATATGTCACAAACTCCCTTTTCCCCAGAAGAAATAGCATCCGAAGGCATCAAACCAGAAGAATATCAAGAAATTCTCAACCGCCTTAGTCGTCATCCCAATAAAGCAGAACTGGGAATGTTCGGGGTCATGTGGTCGGAACACTGTTGCTACAAAAACTCCCGCCCCTTACTCAAACAATTTCCCACCACAGGTAAACGCATTCTTGTTGGACCAGGAGAAAATGCCGGAGTTGTAGACCTAGACAACGGACTCCAACTCGCTTTCAAAATAGAATCCCACAACCACCCATCCGCTGTCGAACCATTTCAAGGGGCAGCAACAGGAGTCGGTGGTATTCTCCGAGACATATTCACAATGGGTGCCCGTCCCATCGCTGTACTTAACTCCCTACGTTTCGGTTCCCTAGAAGATGCCAAAACTAGACACATTTTTACTGGAGTAATTTCCGGCATTTCTCACTACGGAAACTGTTTCGGAGTACCTACAGTTGGAGGAGAAATTTACTTTGACCCTGCTTATACAGGCAACCCCTTAGTCAATGTCATGGCATTGGGTTTAATGGAAACCCCCGAAATTGTAAAATCTGGTGCATCCGGTATTGGCAACCCAGTTTTATATGTTGGTTCCACCACAGGTAGAGATGGTATGGGTGGAGCAAGTTTCGCCAGTGCCGAACTCAGCGATAAATCAATTGACGATCGCCCTGCGGTACAAGTAGGCGACCCATTCTTGGAAAAATGTCTAGTTGAAGCTTGTCTAGAAGCATTCAAAACAGGAGCAGTAGTGGCAGCTCAGGATATGGGTGCTGCTGGCATTACCTGTTCTACTTCTGAAATGGCAGCTAATGGTGGTGTGGGTATTGAATTTGACCTTGACAGAGTTCCAGTACGAGAAACTGGGATGGTTCCTTATGAATATTTGCTCTCAGAATCTCAAGAACGGATGTTGTTTGTTGCTGAGAAAGGTCGCGAACAGGAATTAATTGATATTTTCCAGCGTTGGGGACTTCATGCTGTCGTTGCAGGTACGGTTATTGAAGAACCTATTGTGCGAATTTTATTTGAGGGGAAAATAGCAGCGGAAATACCTGCTACTGCTTTGGCAGATAATACTCCTATTTATGAGCGGGAGTTGTTGAGCGAACCACCGGAATATGCGAAAAATGCTTGGTCATGGAATTCGGCATCTTTGCCATCATGTACGGCAGCAGGTATTGAAGTGCAGGGAAATTGGCAAACTTGGAATGATATTCTTCTGACTTTATTAGATACTCCAACTATTGCTTCTAAGCATTGGGTGTATCAGCAATACGACCATCAAGTGCAGAATAATACTGTTATGCTTCCTGGTGGGAGTGATGCTGCTGTCATTCGGTTACGTCCGCAAATTTCCACGGACAACCCACTATTAAATTCTGGTGTTGCTGCGACGGTAGATTGCAATTCTCGTTTAGTTTATCTAGACCCATATATGGGGGCAAAAGCGGTAGTAGCGGAAGCTGCTCGGAATCTCAGTTGTGTGGGTGCGGAACCTGTGGCAGTTACAGATAATCTCAATTTTGGTAGTCCGGAAAAACCAGTGGGATATTGGCAACTTGCGGAGAGTTGTCGCGGTATTGCTGAAGGTTGTCGGGAGTTGGGAACTCCTGTTACTGGTGGGAATGTGTCTTTGTACAATGAAACTTTGGATAGTGAGGGTCATCCCCAGGCGATATATCCGACTCCAGTGGTGGGAATGGTGGGTTTAATTCCCGACCTGACTAATATTTGTGGGCAAGGTTGGCAAGTTGAGGGAGATATTATCTATTTAATTGGAAATTTGGGGATGCGGTCTTTAGCTGCTTCGGAATATTTGGCAACTGTTTATGGTGTGGTTGCTGGGAAACCCAGTGAGGTAGATTTTGATTTGGAGCGTCGGGTACAGGGAGTTTGTCGTTATGGTATTCGTCAAGGTTGGGTAAATTCTGCTCATGACTGTGCTGAGGGTGGTTTAGCGATCGCTCTTGCAGAGTGTTGTATTAGTGGGAAGTTGGGAGCTGAGGTTAATTTGGAATTAGCTGAAAAGTCTGATTTTCGGTGGGATGAGTTTTTGTTTGGAGAGGGTGGTTGCCGAATTTTGGTTTCTATTGCGCAAGAAAATCAGAAAATTTGGGAGTCATATCTTCAGGAAAATTTGACTAATTTTTGGCAAAAAGTTGGTTTGGTGGGTAATGCTGAAAGTGCTTTGCAAATTTTAGTTAATGAGGGAGTTTCTTTAATTAATTTAGAGATGGGGGAAATGAGCGATCGGTTTAATAATGCTATTGAAAGGCGGTTGAATAGCAGGGAACAGGGAACAGGGAACAGTAGGAAAAACATTGCCTAGTCTAAGATTAATTTTCAGCATAAGTCCTAATATCATGTTCGGATAAACACTAACTATAAAGTCATTGCGACGGTCACTGCGTGGAAGGTTTGCGTAGCATTCCGTAAGGAAAGCAATTCTCTTGGGTTTGAGGTATCTCTTCCATCTATATCCTAATCATAACTATTCAACCGTTAGCGTAGCTCCCCCGGAGGGGGAACATGATATAACTTATCTTTCTATTGCTATAGGTGGTAGGTTGTAGATGAAACAAGTTTATCTACAACCATTTTCGCCGGGTTTGTAGGAAGTCAATGTTATATCATGTCCGGATAATTATAGCGCTGCGCGCAGGCAACAGGCAACAGGGGGAAAAATTTGCTGATAATATAAGACTATTATATAGAATCCGGTTATATAGTATATGTTGATAATTCTATAATTACTTCAAGCCTTTAATTTCCCCCACTCCCCTACTCCCCTACTCCCCTACTCCCCTACTCCCCTACTCCCAACTACACAATAACTATTCAACCGGATTCTATATTAGGGCATTTGATACAAACCCGGTTTCTCTGCTTTTTTATACGGATACTACCGGGTTTGATATTACTTAGTTGGTGCAGCACCTGATATCTCAAACCCATCTGGATTTACTACTTGGATATTATTCATCATGCCTCTGTCTTCATGTAACAGTATGTGGCAGTGATAAACAAATGTACCAGTAATAAAGGGATTCACGAAGGGAATACGGATTGTAGTTACGCTGTTTTTAGGTAAGTTAATTACATCTCGATATCCTTGGGGTTCTAGCAGACATTTCCATCCAGTTGTACCATCAGGAAGTGTCGCCCCTTCTTCTGTACAACTTTTTACGTCATAA
>NZ_JAAHGK010000381.1:0-5899 GCF_010672505.1 Okeania sp. SIO2B9
AACTCTTCGATACTTTTGTGTGGTTCTAGCTTTAACAATCTCGGCATGGCGATCGCCCAACTCTTACTATTCATCCCTTAATTTATCAGGTTTAATTTTTTTATACCGATGCTACCGGATTTGATATCAACTCTTCCCAGAAGCTCTAACTTTAACCAAAACCAAAGCGACAGAAAACGCCCTCAAGCAAGTCAAAAATCCCGACTTCCTCCATATTGCCACTCATGGATTCTTTTTATCCAAACCTACATCAGAAAACCCAACCAATCTTGATAATCCCCTATTTCGTTCTGGGTTAGTGTTTGCCGGAGTCGAAAAACAACAGAGTGGAGGAGATGATGGAGTTTTTACTGCTTATGAAGCCACCCTCTTAAATCTAGTCGGCACTCAATTAGTAGTATTATCCGCTTGCGATACAGGAATAGGGGATATTAGCGTGGGGGAAGGAATTTATGGATTACGTCGTGCTTTCGTTATTGCAGGCAGCGAAAGTCAAATGATGAGTCTGTGGAAAGTAGAAGATAATGCCACAAAAGACTTGATGGTAGCTTATTATCAGGGATTAAAAGCAGGAAAAGGACGCCGGGATGCGTTACTGGATATTCAGCGAAATTGGTTGAAAGAGGGAGAATATCAACATCCTTATTATTGGGCGAGTTTCATCTTTTCCGGGGATGGGACACCGATAGCGCTAGGCGCAAGTCAGAAGTAATCCCTGACTAAGTTTGAGCGTTTATAAACCTCCTAACCCATTTGCGTAGTACTATACTAATTTAATCAATTTCTACGATGATGAAAGTTTTGATACTTATTTTTGGATTTTAGTAATTATTAATATCGTCAGGAGGGAAAGCAAATACAATTCCTATTCCCCAAGCAATACTTGGTACTAAAGCAAAAATTATTATTTCTAAACCTGTCATAATTAATTTCCTACTTGATTTTTTTGTATGTAAAGTTTCTAGTTTTGATGCAGTCTACACGGTATCTACAATTTCTTGGGGTTTGTAGATGTAGAGTGGCTTATTTTAGTATCCCTATCCATTTTTTCCTTCTTTCTTCTTCCTTCTTCAACTAATTATTTATTTGTAAGTTTCTCTGGTTTTCTATTATATCTATTTTTGCTGTTAATCTAGTTAAGTTACTGTCAATAATTCGTTGATTAGTAACATGATCGTAAGCTTCCCATTCTTGAGTAACTTCTGTATCTTGCCAAATAAACCAGTTCCGATAAATTTCTCCACTATCAATATCATTACATAGAGGCAACCAATCATCTCCTGTAAAATACTCTGTTTCTTGAATGACTAAATTTAGACCTATTAAAGTTAATAATGTTTCTAAATTATTCAAGTCTTTCTGAGATAGTTTATGGGTTTTTCTATGGTTCATAAGTCTGATTTCCATGTTTTTTTATTGATTTTGTGAAAGAAAATTTTAATGTATAGCAGAAGAAAGAAGGAAGAAGAAAGAAGGAAGAAGGAAAAATCTTGCGTTGTCTGATTTTTAAGCTTTTGATCTGTCCGTGCCCTTTGCTTCTACTGCTATATTAACTATTTGATCAATTAGAAAGTAGGGCGGTACAAATTTTTCTAGCTATATACTGAATTTTAAATCTAGTTACCATCGATAAAATATTTGCTAATTTCTGATTTTATTAAGAGTTATAAATTAATTTAAATTGCTAAAGTTTATCAATCAATTCATCCATTTTCAAAATATATATTGTGTATTGAATCTACATTTTTCAAGGTATATTAAAAAATACTTCTGTAATTTATGAATCTTCAGTTTATCAAAATAATATGGGTCTAAAGCCCCACCTTTTAAGGCGAAATATTTTTGGAGAGTTGCTCAAATGCCCGTTAAAAAAATAACTTCTGACTTCTGACTTCTGACTTCGTTAAGAACCTTCTGCTATTGCTGAATTAGTATTATCATAAAACTCTAAACTATCTGGAATTTGAGCCTCAATCTCAGATATTCTTTGCTCAATCTCAGCTTGTTTAGCAGCAAAACTATCATAACTAAAATAAAAATGACCAAGAACTTTTCCTTGATAACTACGCTTAGTAAATTGCCAACCAGGTTCTAGAAAAATTTTCATCATTCCATTACTAAGTCCGCGACTTCTACCAATCATTTTTTTATCTCCTGTCAAGGAAATGCCAAATAATTTAATTTCACCACCAACATTCTGCAAAATTAATCTATGACTAACTGATAAATCATTACCATCTACCCGAATTGAATAGCCATTACTATCAGTAGCTCTTCCACAAATGCCAGAAAAATTAAAGTTTAATAGCAAAGGCTCAACTAAAATTGGATATAATCCTGCTTCACTTTCACTCCAGCAAGGTCTTTCATTAGAACGCTGCTCTAAAATAATTAGTTTATAACCAGAATATCCGTTTAGATCGCTCAGAGGCATTGCCGTGGCAATAACTTGATTTTGGTCAATTTCTACCTCGTCAAAAGTAAAATTTGCTTGGGCAGATATCGCAGTATTAATAGTAAAAAATATTGTGCTAAAAATAGTTAAAATTGAACGATGAAAAATATTTTTCATTGGCTTGCTCCCTGTTTTTTGTTTCTCTAAATACTTTAAAAAAATCGGCTTTTTTTTGTAGAGAATATTAGGATTTTAATTAAACCAGATTTAAAAAAATCTAGAAAAGCCTCAATTATGTTAGGCAGTATAGTTTCGAGATAAAAGCAGTTAAAATGTTGTTAATTAGTTAACTTCCTTAAATTAGAAAGAGTTAGCTATGTTCGTTAAAGTAGCATTCAGCACTCAGCTATGAGCAATCAGCTTCTCAAGGTGTATAATGAAGGTTTAAGTCCCCCATTAACAAGCATCACGCGCTTTTTTATCAAAATAATTGGGTCTAAAACTCCGCCTTTTAAAGCGAAATATTTTTGGAGAGTTGCTCACGCATCCCCTACTTCCCCTCCTGGGAGGGGTTAGGGGTGGGTTAACTTCTGACTTGTGACTTGTGACTTGTCACCCCGTGAGGTGGGGGAGTCAAACCCTTGAATTTTTAGCTGACCGCTATTTGCGTTTGCGTAGCATTTTGTAGAAAAGTATTCCGGAACAAAAAAGCTGATAGCTAGTTAAAATCATTTACAGCATTTTTGAGGATAGTGAGGTACAGTTATAAGACTATTCGTATATTTCCTGTTCCCAGCTCCGGTGTTCCCTAATAACTTCTGACTTCTGACTTCTGAGTCCGTTAAAGTGGGGGACTCAAACTCTTGAATTTTTAGCTGACAGCTATTTGCGTTTGCGTAGCATTTTGTAGAAAAGTATTCCGGAACAGAAAAGCTGATAGCTAGTTAAAATCATTTACAGCATTTTTGAGGATAGCGAGGTACAGTTATAAGACTATTTATTCGTATATTCCCTGTTCCCAGCTCCGGTGTTCCCTAATAACTTCTGACTTCTGAGTTCGTTAAAGTGGGGGACTCAAACCCTTGAATTTTTAGCTGACAGCTATTTGCGTTTGCGTAGCATTCTGTAGGAAAGTATTCCGGAACAGAAAAGCTGATAGCTAGTTAAAATCATTTACAGCACTTTTGAGGATAGTGAGGTACAGCTATAAGACTATTTATTCGTATATTCCCTGTTCCCTGTTCCCTAGAGCAATAAAACTTTATACCTCATCAACTCGATAACTGCTGTAAAATAAATAACAATAAAAATACAAATAGGAAGAAACAGTGGAAAAAAAATCAAAGCGCGATCGCGGACGAATTCTCACAACTTCTGGACTGAAAAAACTGAATGAAGCTATTGAAGAATGGAAACAACAGTACAACCTCAGAGCTACTCTTGCAGAAATTGAAGCTGAGTCTGGAGTGGGTTCCGACACCATCAGTAAAATTAGACAAGGGCGAGTCGGTGCAGACCTGAGTAAAATTCAGCAGCTTTTTGCCTCCTTTGGTCTGACATTGGATGAAGCAGACCACCGTTCGGGAAAACAGAGTCAAACTTCAAGTGAAACAGAACCTATTGGAGAACTTTTGCCACTACTTAATAACGAAGAAATAGTGAGTCACAATAGTTCCCAAGTTTTTATCAGTTATTGCAGTCAAGACCCGGATCGAGAATTGGCGCGACAGTTTGAAACGGCCTTGAATGCTGCTGGTCATCAGGTTTTTATGGCAGCAGACCGCATCCGTCTGGGAGAAAATTGGTTTCGGCGTATTAATGAAGAGTTGAGACGGTGTGACTATTTGCTGTTATTTTTGCCTCCCCAGTCGGTACAAAGTGAGTTACTGACCTATCAAGTACAACTTGCAAGGGAGTTACAATTTTCCCGACCCAACCGTAAACCTGTAATTTTGCCGATACGGGTAGGGTTTTCCCTGAGTACACCCCTCAACCACGATCTGCGGGGTTATCTCTATCGCATTCAACAACGGGAGTGGCGATCGCCAGAAGATAGTGTGGTCATTCTGAGGGAAGTTTTGACTCTTTTAGCTACTCCACCGGAGAATATTGCGTCGGAAGTAGAGGAACAACAAGAGACTTTACCTGCGGAAGAAATTAGTAGCATTGCATCAACAAATAGCGCTCCTTTACCCTCTGCTGAACCTGAAATACCGGGGGGACAAATTGATGTGGCATCTACTTTTTATATCGAGCGTCCACCTATTGAAGAACGTTGTTATCAAGCTATTTTGCAACCAAGTGGTTTAATTAGAATTAAAGCGCCACGACAGATGGGTAAAACTTCTTTAATGGCAAGAATTTTACACCATGCTACACAGGAAGGATATCGGACTGTACCTTTAAGTTTTCAGTTAGTAGATAAAGAGGTTTTTAGTAATCTTGATAAATTCTTAAAATGGTTTTGTGCTTATGTGGGACGAGAGTTACGTTTGCCTAATCAATTAGATGATTATTGGGATGATATTTTTGGTAGTAAAGTTAATTGTAAGGATTATTTTGAGAAGTATTTATTAGCTCAAATAGATAATCCTTTAGTGTTGGGTTTAGATGAAATTGATAGAGTTTTTCAATATCCTGATATTGCCGAAGATTTTTTGGGATTATTACGAGCTTGGCATGAGGAATCAAAGCGACGAGTTATTTGGAAAAAATTGCGATTATTGGTAGTACATTCTACGGAAGTTTATATTCCCATGAATATTAATCAATCTCCTTTTAATGTAGGATTGCCTATAGATTTACCAGAGTTTAATCCACAACAAGTTCGAGATTTAGCATCGCGACATAATTTGAATTGGTCGGAGTCAGAAGTTGATAAATTAATGACAATTGTTGGCGGGCATCCTTATTTAGTTAGGGTTGCTTTATATCATATTTCTAAACAAGATTTAACTCTGGAAGATTTGCCGGAAAATGTAACTGCTGAAACGGGAATTTATAGCGACCATTTACGACGACATTTGTGGAATTTAGAAGAATATCCAGAGTTAGCTGAAGCGATGAAAAATGCGATTTCTGAAAATTATAATGGGCAGTTAACAGGAATGTTGGGTTTTAAGTTAGATAGTTTAGGTTTGGTGAAATGGCAGAGTAATAAATGTTATCCCAGATGTGAGTTATATCGTCAGTATTTTCAAGCGCATTTGTTATCGGAGAAGTAAGAAGTAAGAAGTAAGAAGTAAGAAGGAAAAAGTAAGAAGGAAGAAGTAAGAAGGAAGAAGTAAGAAGGAAGAAGTAAGAAGTAAGAAGGAAGAAGGAAGAAGGTGTTTAGTTATAAATAAAAGATGGAGGAGTCAGGAGTCAACCCACCCCTAACCCCTCCCTGGAGGGGAGGGGAACGACCGAGTCAGGAGGAAAAAAGAAGGGAGTTTAGTTATTTAGGAGAGAAGGAAGAACTAAAGGTACTGGTGGATTATAATGGTATAGCTAGTGGGAGCTCTA
>NZ_JAAHGK010000382.1:0-5898 GCF_010672505.1 Okeania sp. SIO2B9
GTATATATGGAATTAGTAATCGTCTGGAGTTATTTGGGCAAGCAGTTTTATTTGGAGGATTTCTAGGTACTATTTGGGTAGTTTTTGGAGTGCTTTTAAACCACCTTTAACATTGCCTGTGCCTGGACGAGTTTGGGGAAGACGTGGTTTATTTTTAGGTGCTATTTGGGGTGCTTTTTTAGGAACAGTTATTGGGGCAATTTTAGCTGGTGTTTTTGTGTTTCAGGAAAGTATGAAAGAGAATAGTAATTCTTGGCTGGAGTTAGTATCAATATTCATAAGTAGTATGATTCCTGCAATAGGTGTAGGTGCAATGGGTGGTATTATCGGTGGTGCTGTTTTAGGACCAATTTTAGGAGCGCCAACTTTACCTTTATCAAATAAATTATCAGGGATTAGAGGTGCTTTTTTAGGTGGAATTTGGGGGTGTTTTTTAGGAGTAATTATTGGGGTAATTTTGGGTGGTATTTTACCGCAATTTTGGTCGATAGATTTAGTTAGAATTATGCGAGTTGATGAAGATTTTACTATTATACTTTCAACGATTTTTGGGGCTGGTTTGGGTGCAATTGCTGGCTGTTTCTCTGGGGCAGCTTGGGGAGGTATGGGGAAGTGGTAATTTCAGTTATCAGTTATCAGTTATCAGTACCTACTTCTGAAGCCATAGGCTTGAAATACGGAATACTCTTTTTTTATCCCCTTAAAAGGGGAGGCTTTAGACCGTCTTTTTTGCTAAGAAGGAAAAGTAATAAACAAATTATAAAAAAAGGATAAACAATCGAAATAAGTAGCTTATAGGATTGGATAAGTTCTTTTTAGGCATAATTCTCAGCTTTTTTTTGTAGCATTCTTTTTTCAAATTGGTATAATATAGCAAGGACTTACGCAAATTAACCTTGAAAACGCCATGTGTAGGGGCGGATGGCATTTGCGCTCCGCAAAGCTCCGAATGGCGCCCTCACTCGATTTAGTATCCGTGCGTAAATCCTGATAGCTATAAGCATTTCCTACGGAATGCTACGCAAACAGCTATCAGCTAGAGTCAAAACTTTTAACTGTCATGTTTTGAAGTTTCTTAGCTGTCCTAATCTTAATACCTATTGCTATATCAAATCCGGTAGTATCCTTGTTATTCAATATTAAAGATAAGAGTCAAATACTTTTGACTTTTAACTTCCGCGTAGCAATACTAGGCAATGTTTTTCCCACTTTTGCCTGTTGCCTGTTGCCTGTTGCCTACTATAACTGCATCCAATAATAGATCCGCACCAAAACGCACAGGGTCAGTGCAAGGCAAACCAGTTTCTGTTTCTATTTGAGCGATCGCTTCTTTAGCCGTCACTTCATCTAAATGAAAAGTATTCATAGCAATACCAATAACTCGCACTGCTTCCATAGCGCCACCAGCAGCGACTACCATCTCATAGAACTCAATTACTTTAGGTAACGGTGGAATCAAAACACTGGGATGATTGCGAATATGAGTTTGATTAGCACGATGCACCAAGATTAAATCCGTGGGTTGAGTACCGCGCAATAGTGGGAGGGTAGCAGTAGAACCTGGATGCAATAGAGAACCTTGGCCTTCAATAATCAGTAAGTCGTGGGTCTTACCAAACTGCATAATCATTTGTTCTACTGCTCCGGCAGCAAAGTCAACTCGCACTGCATCTAAAGCAATACCATTGCCAGCAATCATTAAACCTGCTTGACCTGTAGCGAGGAATTTAGAGTTGAAACCTCGACGTTGAGCTGTGGCATTTAGTTCTAAACTGGTAGACATTTTACCGATCGCCATATCAGTACCCACTGTTAAGACTCGGCGACAAGAAAGTGTTCTAGCTTTCCCAGTGGCAATAGTTAATCCTTGAGGTTCTTGACGCACATCCCATATCCATTGCGTAGGTCGCAATAGTGGTTGAATTTCTGGATGATTTGCCAGAGAGCTATGTAAACCGTTGACTACTGATAACCCAGAAGTAACTGCTTGTTTGATTTCTCCAAACCATTCATCAGGTAAAGCACCGCCGGAAGGAGCAATACCTATGACTAATACTTCTGGGTCAAAAGCGATCGCTTCGGCAACAGAAGCAACTATTGGTATGTCGCGGGGAATTTTAGTGAGTTCGGGCAATGATTTTCCGGCACATTGGCGATCGATGACGGCAACAATTTCTGCTTGACTGTAGCGCAATAGTGATAAGCCAGTTTTACCTGATGTACCCTGGATGCCATTGTGTAGGAGAATTGCTATTTTACTATTTTGAATTTTTGATTGTGTATTTTCTGCAGTCATGGTTTTTTAATGAATAAATTTCCTGTGTAAGTACAAGTAATAGTTAATAATGAACCTAGAATACAAATAGAATTCCTTTTATAACTTAAAATCTGTATAGGTAATTTACAAATCTTTGTATAACCTTAACTATAGTATTTAGTTTAAACTAGCATTCATTAAAAATTGTGTAATAATTTGTTAAAAATATATTTTTCATCAATGTTCCTAATTGTATATTGAAGTAAGCATTCAGCGGTCAGCTATCAGCTATCAGCTTTACAGAATTAAAAGTATTAGTAATAGAATTGCCCATTACTTAACCTTAGCACTAAGCGCTAGCCACATCTATATTTCCCTCCATAGAGTTGAAAATGTAGTAGAAGTTAAACGAGTACTTGCTTAATTCATTTTTATTGCTGAGAGCTGACTGCTAATAGCTGTTTGCGCAGCATTCCGCAGGAAATGCTTACATATTGAAAAATAATAAATCCATGAATATATATCATTAATATATATTATTATTTTTTGCCCATCAGACATAATTAAATGTCAAAATTTCCTCAAAATTTAGTGAAAAATATGCTGTTGTCTATAATATTTATTACTACAGTAAATTTTACCGATAAATTGTGGGTATGCGCCTCCCCTTTTAAGGGGATAAAAAGCGGTCGATAGATGGGGAGGAAACCTGCGCCATATCTAATCGACCAAGAGAAAAGAGAATTCCGTATTTTCTTGCCTCCTTATTGCAGAGGAACTGATAACTGATAACTGATAACTGATAACTAATAACTGAAATGACTGTCTTAGCTGTCACAAAGGTCGAAAATACTAATATTTTTAGTGCTATTGATGGGATTTTTCAAAAGTTAGTAGTCATCCTAGAAAAAATTATCTTTTTTGATATTGCTGGTTTTCCACTAATTGTATTGTGGCTAATTTTAGGAGCAATTTTACTAACATTTCGTATGGGGTTTATTAATATCCGAGGTTTTAAACACGCTATTGATATCGTGAGAGGAAAATATGATTCCCCAGAAAATGAAGGAGAAGTTACTCACTTCCAAGCTCTTGCCACAGCTATTTCTGGCACAGTGGGTATAGGAAATGTGGCAGGTGTCGCGATCGCCATCCAATTAGGCGGGCCTGGTGCAGTATTTTGGATGACTATTGGTGGGTTATTTGGTATGACCAGCAAATTTACAGAATGTACTCTCGGTCTGAAATACCGAAGAATCAACTCAGATGGTTCTATAGCTGGAGGCCCAATGTATTATTTATCCAAAGGTCTAGCTAATATGGGATTCCGTGCAGTGGGACAAGGAATGGCCACTTTATTTGCATTCTTCTGCGGACTATCTACCCTAGTTGGTGCTAGCATTTTCCAAACCAATCAGTCTTACATCGCCGTTTCTAATGTTATACCTGGGTTATCAAGTTGGGTTTATGGTGCGATCGTGGCAATATTAGTAGCGATCGTCATTCTGGGTGGAATGAAACGTATTGGTACAGTTGCTGGTAGTTTAGTACCAACAATGGCAGTTATTTATATTGTTGCTTGTCTGTGGATTTTAGGTATTAATTTTACAGAAATTCTGCCAGCTTTTGGTAAAATTTTCACTGAAGCTTTTTCTCCTTCAGCAGTCGTTGCTGGTGGTTTTGTCACAACATTTTCTATAGGGTTAAGACGGTCAGCTTATTCTAATGAAGCAGGATTAGGTACTGCATCTATTCCCCATGCTTCTGCTAAAACTAATGAACCAATTCGAGAAGGAATAGTTGCTTTATTAGAACCATTTATTGATACAGTTATTGTCTGTAATATGACAGCTTTAGTAATTGTAATTACAGGAGTTTATCAAGATTCTCGGGAAGGAATTGATGGAGTAAAAATGACTTCTGATGCTTTTGCTTCAGTTTTTACTTGGTTCCCTTATCTGTTGGCTTTTGCTGTTTTCTTATTTGCTTTTTCAACTATGATTGGTACTGCTTATCAAGGAATAATTTCTTGGAATTATTTGTTTGGCAGTCAGACAGCTATTATTCCTAAAATAATCTATATTTTGGGTGTAATAATTGGTGCTAATGTTAGTGTTGGTGCTGCATTAGATTTTACGGATATGATGCTTTTAGCGATGGCTTTTCCTAATTTAATTGGTTGCTATTTAATGTCAGGTGAAGTTGCGTCCGATCTAAAAAATTATATGCTTCGTTTGCAGTCAGGAACAATGCATTGAAAAAGGCAGAAGGCAGAAGGCAGAAGGCAGAAGGGAAGGAAAGGTTCAAAGGGATAAGGTTTTTGTTATTAGTGATTATCCTAACATGATATAAGTAATGAAATCCATCATTAATTAATACCTATTCTTACCATTTTTACGGATATTTTCCGATTTACATTTTGGTAATAATTCAGGTGAAAGCGAACGCCTAATATTATTTATTCTATTTCACCTTAACAAATTCATAGTCTAATTGATCAATGCCAATTCTTTATATCTTTAGAGTCTAAACTAATATATTTTTATTTGAAAGTGTAATATCATATCTTGATAATTAGTGATAAAAAACTTTCTCTTTCTTCTTCTTTTTTCCCTCCTGACTCCTGATTTATGACTCCTTCGTCATTTATTTATAACTGTTTAACCAGACATGATATAATTTCTTTTATTCCTCAACTTGATAACCCAATTCTGCTAATTGAATTCGAGACTGTCGCCATTTAGATTGAACTTTTACAAATAATTCCAAATAAACTTTTCCAGCAATTAACTTTTGAATTTGTTGACGTGCTGCACTACCAATAGCTTTTAACATATTCCCGCCTTTACCTATAATAATTCCTTTCTGAGATGAACGTTCAACATGAATAGTAGCAAGAATACGAGTAATATTTGTTTCCTCTTCTACTCTATCAATAGCGATCGCTACTGAGTGCGGTACTTCTTCACGAGTCAAAAGTAAGATTTGCTCTCGGATCAATTCCCCCATAATAAAACGTTCTGGTTGGTCAGTTACTAAGTCAGGAGGATAATAATAAGGTCCAGCTTCAAGATGTTCAATCAACAAATCTTGTAGTCCTTTTACTCCTTCTCCTGTAAGAGCAGAAAATTTCACTATTTGCCAGGGGTGGGGAGCGATCAATTGATGATAACTAGCTTCTATTTCCCGATCATCTTGAGGTTGTAAGTCTAATTTATTCAAACCTAAAATCACAGGAGTATCTGTTTTGTTGAGTAAATCTATAATATATCGATCGCCCCCACCAGCTATTACTGACCCATCCACTACCAGCAACACTACATCCACAGATTGGATTGCTATTTTAGCATTTTGAACTAATACCTTGCCCAATTGGTGATGAGGTTTATGAATACCAGGAGTATCAACAAAAATCATCTGCGCTGCTTCTGTAGTCAAAATACCACGGAGACGATTACGAGTAGTTTGAGCAACTGGGGAAGTAATAGCAATTTTTTGCCCTACCAGTTGATTCATTAAAGTAGATTTGCCAACATTAGGCCGTCCTATTATACCAACAAATCCAGATTTATATCCCGCAGGTGCTACGGGAATTATCATACTTGTGGACAATTCCATTTTTGTATTTTTTTTTATTTTAA
>NZ_JAAHGK010000383.1:0-5893 GCF_010672505.1 Okeania sp. SIO2B9
TGCTTCATCACTGAGCCTTAAAGCTGCAGGAGTAGGAGCTTTACCAGTAAGTAAATAGTATAATGTAGCAGTCAAAGCATAAATATCTGCTGCGGGAGTTAACTTTTGTTCTAGATCGCACTGTTCAGGTGCTGCATATCCCACAGAAAATAAATTAGTATAAGTTTGCCTAATTCCAGCAGTTAAGTCACAGGTAATACCAAAATCAGTGAGTATTACTGTATTAGTTCCCTGTTGCCTAATAATATTTTTAGGCTGTATATCCCGATGTAAAAAACCATTTTTGTGAACTACTGATAAAGCTGAAGCAATTTGATGTACATAATCAATAGCTTCGTTGGGATGAAGTTTATGGCCAGACTGTATTAAATCAGCCAAATTTTGACCAGGAATATAGTCCATTACCATGAAGAAGAACTGCTCTTCCTCAAAAAAGTCCCACACTCTAACGATGTTAGGATGTCTAGAGTTTGTCAGAAGATGAACCTCATCTATAAATTGATGTTTAAATTTAGCAAAATCTTGATGATGGCGTAGACTTTCATTCAGGGTTTTCAGGACAACAATTTGATTGTGTTGATGATGAATAGCTCGGTAGGTTATACTAAAGCCTCCTTGGCCTAAGATACTATCAATAGTATATTTTCCTTTTTGAAGGACAACTCCTGGTTTAAGATTCATAAACACTAATTTTCACAAAAGCGTTACTTGTCAGAATACAACAATATTTTTGTAGTTGATTCTGTTCGATTGATTATAGATTAAGTTTCTAAAATTGGAAAATCTTGATATGGCATCAGGGTGAAAGAAAGTCGTTAAGCACTAGCCTGAAAGAGCGGAATCAACTAATCTAAATCAGTAGGTATTGAGGATAGTAAAACAAAAAAATAAATCAATAAAATCAAAATAAATATGAGTGAAAAAAATTCTGAGTCCGCACTTGGTCTACCTGCAAAAAATTTTGTCCTAGGTTTACCAATACATTGTATTGATGACTACTCTGGTTATTTACTTTCTCGATTAGAGAAGGGACTGGGAACTCATGTAGTGACACTAAATGCTGAAATGGTTATGCAGGGAGAGAAAAATCACGTCTTGGCTGAGATAATCCGTCGAGCTGAATTGGTAGTTCCTGATGGGGCAGGTGTTGTTCTATACTTAAGGCTTAAGGGTAAATCTGTACAGCGTTGTCCTGGTATTGAATTAGCAGAGAGTATTTTGTGGCAAGTACCAAGACAGAATCCAGACAACTTGGTATTTTTCTATGGAGGAAAACCAGGGGTAGCTATGAAAGCGGCAGACATTTGGCAACAAAAAGTGTCAGAGTTAGCGTTTGCTTGTCAGCATGGTTATTTATCTCCGGCAGAAGAAACAGAATTGCTAAGTACTTTAGAGCAGTTACAGCCAAAACTAATATTTGTAGGTTTGGGAGTACCTCGCCAGGAGTTGTGGATTGCAGAACATAAACATATTTGTCCTCACGCAGTCTGGATTGGTATTGGTGGTAGTTTGGATATATGGGCTGGGGTGAAGGAAAGAGCGCCTGATTGGTTTTGTAACAATTCTTTGGAGTGGTTGTATAGACTTTATCAAGAACCTTGGCGCTGGCGACGAATGTTGGCTTTACCACATTTTGCTTGGAAGACTTTAATGGAGGTGAAATTTTAGTAAGGATTAAGCCAATTGTAATGTTTATAGTTGATAATTTAACCTAATTTGTAGTGAAAAGTCAACTATTAATTTTGACTTCTAGGAATAATTTTGATCGGGAGCAAGAAAGTTTGATTTAAATTTTGTGGAATTTATCACTTTTATGAAGTACATATTTCTCAATTTTAGAAAGTGAGGAATAGGGAATAGCTAAATAGAGATGAGAGTATTTGGTATTAAAATTAGTTGTTATTTTTGCCTATTCTGAAGCTTTAAATATTTTTATTGGTCAAGTTTTTAAGAATTAATACCCAATTCATAAGAAGTTGCATAGAATAATATTTTAATCAGAATTGAGTGTAGATCGAGAAAGACTTGTTAATAAATTTCATAATTCTGTGCAGCCTCACATAAAATTGGTATCAAACCTAACACCTAACACCTAAACCTAATTCTATGCAGTCTCATATAAAATTGGTAAAGTTATCTGCAAAGCACTATAAAAAATTGAGATAGGGAAAGGTAGGCAAAAAAATCAAATAAACTGTACAACTTATGTCATATAGTTTTGACGAATTAGTATCAATAACGCTATTTCCGAGAGCTAAAAAAAATTGTTATAGAACAGCCACATCAAAAAAATCTAGCGATATATCTGAGAAAGGAAAACTTAGTAAAGTACAACATTTTATTCATAAATAAGGAATCAAAAAATTATGAATTTTGAATATGAATATCAACGATGCTTAGAAAAATTGAAATGGGCAACTGGGAAATTACAGGTAGAAGTTCAATCAGAAAAACTTGCTGAAATTGCCGAGTTAGTTGTGCAACCAATGATGAGTCCTTGGCGTTATTTTCATACTCCAAATCATATCTTTGAAGTGGGAGGTTCACAGGATGCAATAGAAGTATTAGCTGCTTTATTCCATGATGTAGTCTATCTACAAATAGATCATAGTGTTAATTTTAATCTCAGCTATTACATTACTCCTTATATTAAAGAGGTACAAGGAAAATTAAAAATTCGGGAAACAAATGAATTGCCGAAAGATAAAATTTTTGAAATAATAGCATCTATTTTTGGTTTTTTTGCTGGTCAGATTTTATTACCTTTTGGTGGGCAAAATGAATTTATGAGCGCTGTTGTTGCGACCAAAGCAATGGAAAAATTTTTGACAACTAAACATCTATTTAAAATCGCTGCTTGTATTGAAGCTAGTATTCCATTTCAACCTATTTCAGAAAATGGCTTAACTGCTACTGAACGTCTTTATCAAAGACTTAAAGAAACTAATATTAAGTGGAATATTAATTTAACTGATGCTGAACTATATCAAACAATTAAAAAATCAGTTAGACTATCTAATCGAGATGTTATTGGCTTTGGTTCACCTAGTTCAATTTTTCTAGATAATACCTGGAATTTATTACCAGAAACTAACCACAATCTCATCAATGGTAATTCATACACTATTTCTGAGTACCGAATTGCTTTAGAAAAAACTGAAGGTTTTATTAAATCTTTAAATCCCGATTTAATTTTTCGCAGATTTGATGGAGAACCCAATGAAAAAACTTACATGATTTGGGTTAATCAGGCAAAGAAAAATCTTGAAATTGCTAAAATTTATCTAGGAAGTAAAATTTTTACTCTAGGTTTTATTGAAGCATTATCTATGCGATTGGGCTTGAATATACCTCTTTCTACAATGATTGGAGAATTGCCAACTCAAGGATTTAATCCGGCTCATTTGGAGAGTTTTTTACCAGATATTAATAATCCTTATCAGCCTAAAAATAGTCTGGAACGTGAAGTATTAACTTTGTTGGCAGACGGGCGATGTCAAAATGCCGCTTATGATATGAGAAACTCACCATTGAGTACATTTATAGTTATATATATAGGATTTGAAGAAGTAAAAAAACAAAGGGAAAGAACTAAAGAATTATTTCAAAAAAGTATTTCTCCTGAAGATTTTATTGATGGCTGTAACCAAGATTTAGTAAAAATAATTATTGATGGAATTTTAGAATTGTTTGAGAGTCGTAAACAGGCAATTAGTGGAGTCAAAAAAGGCAATTGTACTCACTGGAATAAACAGAAACAATGCCAATAATATTATGTATCTTTGAATTTCCACAATAAAAATTTTAGGGAACAGGGAACAGGGCACAGGAAGAAATTTATCAGAGATCACATTTTTACCCTTGGCTAATTAATCAGGCTTGATATAATAGACCTCTTCAAAAATTTAAAATAAAATCAATTATTATCCATAAATTATCAATTTTATCGAAAAATTGTGGTTTAAAGCCTCCCCTTTTAAGGGGATAATAAATAAAAATTTTCATGATTAGTCAATCCTCTTCTTTTCAAGAATTAATTATTAATAATTAATTCTTGGGTAGTCCTGTATATATAGTGATCAAATTATGGTGAAGCGATCGCTTGATGATCATCATGAATGAAATACGCGCGTAGCTCCCAAATGATTTTCTAATTTTTTAGAGAAAGATAAAGTTTTCCTGACTCAACGAGAAATTCTTTGAAGTCAAGTATTATTTAATATTTCTATATGAGCAGTTAAACCAGTTTCCTTTCCTACTGATTTATGCCTACAATCAGAAAAAATCAGATCATAAGCTGACCAAAAATCTGTATAATAAACTGCACATTGCCCATAGATACCAGGCAATGAATTCCACAATCTACTTGCACCTTTTTCTGGTCTTTCTCCTTAAAAGAAACCCACAATTTCTTTAGTTCCTATATCAATTGCTAGCCATCACCACTGTTTGTTGTTTTTATTCCCAACAAATCACCACATTTCATCACACTCAATGGTCAGTCTCCCGGTTTTTTTTTAGTACATTGAACAGACTGTGAAACTTCAGCATACTTACGATTGACATAGTTTTGCATCCATTTTTCAGATACACCTGTTATCGGAATAATGCCAGCCAAACTGATTTTTTCTAGTAATAATTTATCAATCAATTCAATGGGAGTGATTGTTGATGTATACTTTGGAGTTATTGGGGACAAATTGCCTTTTACAGGTTTGACATTGATCTTTCTGTTTTTTATGATTAATTGTCCCGTTTTTAATAATATGGCTACTACCACAGCTTGGACAAATTAAATGATTATTTTGCATGGGATTAGATGTGAATGAAAAATTGTTGAACTGTATATTAGGATGATTTTTGGTATGATATTTAGGGTGGATTTATTCATAATTTAGTGGTTGGTTATATTCAGCGTTAGCGGAGCTTTGTGTTAGCAATCGCCTACCAAATAAAATTTTGATTTTCAACTAGGCCGAAGTTCAATATTTCAGAGATTAATGTCAGAAATTGATGGCTGATATTAACATATCACTACATATACAGGACTACCAATTCTTGAACATTTCCACCTACTACCTAGCACCTCAGAAATTTACGGTCGTTAATTAAGCGGAAATGACTATAATATACAACATAAATTATGGTTAATTAAGTTGAGTAATTATAGCAGCTCCAGAAGGCAGTAGTAGAAAAAACATTTACCTTTATAAGGTCGATCATCAATCTATGTTCTCACAGTAAGTTCCTCCAGCCAATTCCCACAATTGAGAAAGAGAAGTTAATTTATAGTATTGAGCGATTGGGTATTTTCTATCCCAGAATTAATAAAAATCTTTGTAGTTAGCAGCATAACTATTTATAATTAGTTGAAAATATGGCAAATCCTGGTTTTTTAGGGTTATATAATCAAATAGGAAGAGGTCGGAAACCGAAATTAAGTGAGGCACAAAAATACCAAGTAAAACAGTGAGTCAAATCAAGGCAAAAAAACTCAGAAAAGTGGCGATCAAAATTTATCAACAATGAGGAATAGATGTGATCAAATAAGCGATCAAAATAATTATTCTGCCAATTGAATATGTTCTGAAAAAGAGTGATAAATAGGAGGGAGCAAAACCCCTGATAGTTGAGAATTAGAAGTAAATATGCCTAACTATTAGAACTGAAAGACCAAGATGAAAAAGGAGAAATTGACTTGAGATATTGAGATAAAAGTGGGTTCTCTGTGATGCCATATATTCCTGATACTTGACAGGAAAAAGGAATAATATGAAATATAAAAAAGAATGCTACTAATAATTTATTTGGTTAAAAAACTTTACCCAGAAATGTCGATTTGACTAAAAACAGAGTTGGACTCTAATAACTCTAATAAATGATATATACGCTA
>NZ_JAAHGK010000384.1:0-5875 GCF_010672505.1 Okeania sp. SIO2B9
GTCGAAGAAAGTTGTAGAATTAACCAATGTAAATGTATCGGATAAAACATCTGCTAATATTTCTAAAATAGGATCGTCTAAGACATCACTGGAAAGAGACACAAAAGAAAAATCATTTACAGAGTCAAAACCAAATTCTGGAGCTAGAGTTTCTTCTGTCAAAAAATTGAAGTCAAATGTTATAACATCTCCTGCTTTTGCCAGAAAAGTTTGCTTGATCGCAGACCCTTGAGCAACGAATTCAACATCTGGTGATAAGTCTGTTAGACTGTATGGATCTAACCCTAAAAAATCTTCAATCTCATCAGTAGGGACAGCAAGTGTATCATTAATAATTAACCCATTAGAATCACCACTTGAGGCTGGAGTACTAGACTCAAGACTCTGTCTCTGTTGTATTGTATTCTGTTGTATTGTATTCTGTTGTGTCGTAGCAGCACCGAGAATACTCCAACCATTGAAACCATCTTCAAAATCACCATTCTGTATTCCATATACAGGTTCTGCTGAGGGTGTGGGAGTAGGTGTAGGTGAGGGAACAAAACCACCAACAAACTCACCACCAACATCTTCTATAAGTTCGCGGTGTTCTACAACTGGAGTAAACCAGGAGACATCACCAAATTCACCAGCGAAACTCGTACCCCCAGAATGAACTCCTGCAATTAATAACTCGCCATCTACTTCTACCAGAAGGGGAGCACCACTATCCCCAGGAGCAGTAGTTCCTTCATTTTCTAGGGGCGAAGAACTACTACCAAAACTGGATAAAGTGTTATTGTTATCAGTTCCATCATCAAAGTCAAGGTTAAAAATGTTTGAGCCAAAGATATCATTAAATGCTGGATTAAAACCGCCATCAAACAGGTCGATTGTATTTTCAGCAGCCAAACGCAGGCCATCTTTGTTAGTATCACCTCCATCGCTACCTAAACCAACATCACCGAAACCAACTATAGTTGCTTCTTTGCCAATGAGGTCTTCAGGGTTGTAACCAAATAACCTTAGAGGATCGATTGAGTCTGGAGCATCTTCGGCAAGTTCAAGTATAGCAATATCTGTACCATCCAATAGAGCAAAGGTATCATCTTGGAAGATGTCAGTTACGGCAATATCTGCTAAAACACTGTTTTCTGCATCGTCACTGCGAAATGATACACTCAAATCTTCAGGCCAAAAATCCTGAACGCAATGCTGGGCAGTGAGTACATAGTTACTTGCAATTAATGAACCAGTACAAGCACTAATGAAATCATTTTCAAATTCATCGAAAAATAAAATATCGGTGACAGATGTCAAAGGAGCACCTAAGGCTTGAGCAGTCTCTTCTCCCGCATCATCATTAATTACTATACTTCGTACTGATGTTTGAATGCTCTGGCTGGCCACTAAACCAAGTATGCAACTAAGCCCTATTTTGCTAGTTTTTTTTATTTTAAAAGATTTGAGTATGGAATGATTGAATTTTGCTTTTAGTTTGTTATTTTTTGATAAATGAAGACCCATTGCCTAATTCCTCTAGATGATGAATGACATCGAGTTCAGACTAAGTTTGTCTAACCCAATTGACTTTTTCTTAATAGTATAGCAATTCTAACAAAGTAGGGTAATGGATTTTATATTATTCTTAAAATGTATAAAAAACTGAAGATTTGTTTTTAAGAAAATAGAGAATATACAGAGAATAAAAAATCAAATTTCTTCATCAAAGTTTCATTATAGCTTCATCAAAACTTCATATAAGTTTATAGTGCTTTTCACTTGAGTGAAGCAAATGATTTCTCCTCTATGCCTTCTGGAATCTACCTCTAAGGTCTCTTTGCTTTATCTAAATTAAAACTGCTGTAACTTGCATAGGTAGTTAAGTAGCACTCTCTGTGTATCTACGGAGGAGCAGTCTATTTTCTAGGCGTTGGTAAATCAAGAGATGAAACTTTAACAGTAGTCTGTTTCTGATACCTCTAAATATTTTACCAAAGTAAGTGATGGGTATCACCCCTAGTGCCGCTACGCGGAAGTCAAAAGTCAAAAGTCATGCATCGAGTGTGTAATTCTGAGGGGACCTCAGAATGTAAGACACACTCAAGACAGTTAAAAGTATTGATTGGTAAGGCTTTTAGGATTTTGTAACTGGTTAGTTATTTCTGCCATCCTGCACTAGTAGAAAATCATCTTACCAATTACCAACGCCATTTTCTATGATGCTGAAACGTGCCTGTTAATATTGATGATTAATCAAGCAGAAAAAAACCATACTTTGGCGTTGGTAAAGCGCGTGTATGATATTCATCTTAAATTCTTTAGGAGTCAACCCACCCCTGCCCCTCACAGGAGGAGATGTCAGTCGGACTTCCTCAGGAGAGAAGAAAGAATCAGAAACCCCGAGTAGAAGGAGAAAGTTTTTTGGTGGCGTTAAAGGTCACTGAGTTCTATCGCCTTCTTCTGCGGACATCATATCATACCTCTTTTCACCAACGCCCATACTTTTTGCTGACAAAAAATTTTTGAATTAGTAGTCAGTAATCAGTAGTCAATAGTCAGTAGAAATGAGAATAGGGTCGATGGGAATTCTCACCCCACTAACCCCATTGATATCCTCTGTAAGGTAATGTATTCAACCAATAAGGGAAAAGATAATAATCTTTTTTTCTGTTTTTACATCTAGTTAGTAAAAAAGATGTAACATATTATACTATCTTCTCCATTAATTATCGGTTGTAAAGTTGAGTAATTTGTAGTAAGCGATCGCTCAATTCTTGACTCAAAAGCTCTGAAGTGGTATAGCGCCAGCGCCAGTTACCAGGAGTAACACTAGGGTCATTCATGCGAGCGCCGTTATCTAAGGAAAGAACATCTTGGAGAGGGAATATTGCCATATCAGCAACGGAAGCAGAAGCTAAACGCATGAGCGACCAACTGATTTCATGGATGTCGCTATCACTAGCATAACCCAAATATTTAGCAACGTGCTGTCTTACTTCCTGAGGAGCTTGTAACCACCAACCGACAGTAGTATCGTTATCGTGAGTACCCGTATAGACTATGCAGTTGTTAATATAACTATGAGGTAAGTAGGGATGATCTGCCTCACCACCAAAAGCAAACAATAATATTCGCATTCCCGGGAATTCAAAGCGATCGCGCATTGCTTCTACTTCTGGAGTAATAATTCCTAAGTCTTCTGCCAAGATCGGTAGAGTTCCTAGAGCTTCCTGTAATTTGGAAAATAATTTGTACCCTGGTGCTTTTACCCATTCGCCATTAATAGCATTATCTTCCCCTGCGGGTACTCGCCAGAAAGCTTCAAAACCACGGAAATGATCGACGCGCACAACATCCACATATTGTAGAGTTGCCCTAAATCTTTCGATCCACCAAGTAAAGTTAGTATTGATTAAGTTTTCCCAGTTATAGACAGGATTTCCCCATAACTGCCCCGTTGCACTAAAATAGTCTGGTGGTACTCCTGCTTTCCATGCGGGTTCTAAAGTTTCTGGGTTAAGGTCAAAGTTTTCTGGGTGACTCCAAACCTCTGCGCTATGATGACAGACATAAATCGAAACGTCACCAATAATTTTGATATTTTTCCCGTGGCAGTATCTGCGGACTTTTGTCCATTGTTCAAAAAACTGAAATTGCAAGAACTTATGATATTCAATACTATCGTGTAATAGACTTGTTGCTATTTTTACTGCACCTGGTTCTCGACGAGCTAAACCTGGTTCCCATTGATTCCATGTTTTATCTGGATTGGCCTCATGCAAAGCCATAAATAGAGCATAGTCATCCAGCCAATATGATTGTTGTTGGGAAAAAATTTCGTATTCTGGAGGGATAGCTTGTTTGAAGCGATCGTAAGCTTGCTGGAAATATTTAGTTTTGTGGGGAATAACTTCTGCAAAGTTGACTCTAGCGTATGCTGGGTCACTTTCTGATGGTAGAGGTGTGAGTTCATCAGGATTTAATAGTCCTTTCTCTGCCAATATATCCAGACTAATTAACAGAGGATTTCCCGCAAAGGCGCTGAAATTCATGGTATAGGGCGAATGTTCATAACCTGTTGGGCCTAGAGGTAATACTTGCCAGATTTTTTGTCCACTTCTGGCCAGAAAATCAATAAACTCATAAGCTGATTTGCCTAAATCCCCGATGCCGAATCTACTGGGTAAACTTGTAGGGTGTAGTATGATGCCACTTGCACGTTCAAAAGTCATAGTATTTATAAGTCAAAAGTCAAAAGTTAAAAGTCAAAAGTCAAAAGTTAGATAAATTAATAGTTTCTACACTATAATTTCTTTGACTTTCTGCTTTGTAAGATATTACCAGATACGAAATTTTAAATTACCATCTATTGGGCTAAATTTATAGATTTTATAATTCGTTTAGAATTCTAATAAGGGTTATTAATTATTTTAACTATTCAAGATATGACTTCTAATTTTCACAGAGGTACATTATACTCCCAGATTTTTTGTTGCCTAAAATTTTCAACTTTGTACTTCATTCAATTAAGAAATAGAATATTTATATTTAGAGTATTTTCAATTAACCTTTTAAAAAAAATCAATTATTTTTATCGAAAATTAACCTGTTTTTAACCAGGTTTTAACTACTTAATTTATCTAACTTTTGACTTTTAATCTTTAATTAGTAAAAGTGCTAGTATATCAAAGAAAAATTATTAGGAATATGGTCTATGAGTTTGAAGTTGTATTTTATCCGACATGGAGAGACTACATACAGTAAAACTGGCGGTTACTGTGGTATTTTAGACCCATAATTGACTCCAGAATGGTTAGAAATGGCAGAACAATTTGCTAAAACTCATAGCTCATTAAATTGGACTGCCGCCTATGTTAGCCCGAAGAAAAGAACAATTGCTACTGCAAAACCTTTGTGTAATACAGTAGGATTAGAAATGCAAATACGGGATGGTTTGAAAGAAATTGCTTACGGAAAATGGGAAGGAGAAACTCCAGAAACAGTTAATCGCGACTACCATGATGAATATGTTCGTTGGTTAACAGATCCTGGTTGGAATGGACCTACTGGTGGAGAAAAAGGTATAGATATTGCTCGTCGCTCTTCTCAAGTAATTCAAGAAATTCAAGACAACCATGAAACAGGTAATGTATTAGTTGTGTCTCATAAAGCAACCATTAGAATTATGCTTTGTGATTTATTAGGAATTGATATTGGCAGGTATCGCGATCGCATTGCGATGTTGGTTGGTGGAGTAAGTATTTTAGAAATGGGTGATCATGGTCCATTGCTACATTGTTTATCAGACCGTTGTTATCTTGACGAAAAATTACGGTCTTTACAGGGTACTTAAGATAATTTGGTAATAGACATATCCAGAAAAGAGGGAGTAGGGAGTAGGGAGTAGGGAACTCACCCCTAACCCCTCCCAGGAGGGGAAATAATTGATGATTTATGTACGATAATTGATTTTATTTTTGATGATTGGATATTTATAATTAGGAGATAACTAGGTTTTTTGAATAGTTGAATACCTTTTCACTAGATCTATACATCAAACAAAATTTTCCTATAATTGAGTATCCTTGAGAATCGAATTTTAAGTTGATTTTTTACTCTCTTTCTTTTGTGTTTCTTGGTGTAGCAGTCGAAGCAAAAATTAGGACATACTAAAAGCTAAAAACTCAGAAAACGCTAAATTTTTCCTTCTCTGGTAGATAATATGAAATACGTTAATGTTTCCTACCACAAATTGATGGGGAGATAGGAGTAGGGGAGTGGAGAAATACCCGCGCTCTGTTTGCGTAGTGCTATGGATTCGGGATTTTTTACAAATCAATTCAGATTTGCTATATAATATAAAAATGTGTATTTTCTGAAGATCGAAATTTAA
>NZ_JAAHGK010000385.1:0-5872 GCF_010672505.1 Okeania sp. SIO2B9
TGGTTTAAGAATAATTATCCTGTATTATTAGTTAGGAATTTAAACTTAAACACTTAACAAAAAACTGGATTTTGGTACTAAGAATATTTTTTAAATTTCTGCTTCTGATTAATAGATTAAGTAGTTATTATTAAAATATTTTCCATATCCTATACGAACACATAAACTTGCTTTGATTAAGCTAGCTCCAAAGGAGCTATTTAGTTATTAACTTTAGAGATTTTCATGACAATTTCAACAACATCAGAAAAATTTTCCCCTGATTGGAGCATAATAGGCTTTATGGCATTCCTGCATATTGGAGCCTTGTTTGCCCTGCTTCCCAGTAACTTTAGTTGGACTGCAGTTGGCCTAGCCTTATTATTACATTGGATTACAGGTGGTCTAGGTATTACATTAGGCTTTCATCGTATGGTGACACACCGGAGCTTTCAAACTCCCAAGTGGCTAGAATACTTCTTAGTTTTTTGCGGTACACTTGCCTGTGAAGGTGGAGTTTGTGACTGGGTAGGTTTACACCGTATTCATCACCTACATTCAGATAATGAACAAGATCCCCATGATTCTCATCGCGGGTTTTGGTGGAGTCACATGGGTTGGATGCTCCACAATTTACCAATCAGGTCTGAAGTTCCTCGCTACATAAAGGACATAGCAGACGATCCTGTTTATAAATTTTTGCAAAATAACTTTATTCCCATTCAAATTGCTTTTGGCATTTTGCTCTACCTTGTTGGAGGTTGGTCCTTTGTAGTTTGGGGTATTTTTTTTAGAATAGTTGCTGTTTTTCACTGCACTTGGTTAGTTAATAGTGCCACTCATAAGTTTGGTTATCGTACTTATGATTCTGGTGATGATTCCACTAACTGCTGGTGGGTGGCCGTATTAACTTATGGTGAAGGTTGGCACAATAACCATCATGCTTTTCAGTATTCTGCACGTCATGGTTTGCAATGGTGGGAAATTGATACGACTTGGATGATGATTCAATTATTACAAGCTTTAGGTTTAGCCACTAATGTGAAATTAGCAACAAAATAGCTATTTAATAATAGTAGTCCTAAATTAATTTTTTCACCCTATATGATGTTTTTCATATAGGGTAATTTTCTATTTTAATACCTAAATTTATCCTCGTTTTGCTGAGTGGTATTAGGTCTCATTAATTAGTAACGGGACTTTAGCAAAAAATGCCTTAAAAATAGTTTTAAACCCTTGCTGTATCATGCTTTAACGTCAAAATAGCCTATTCCTTGATATATCTAGTGCCACTACGCGGAAGTTAAAAGCGAGTGCGTAATTCTGAGGTTTCCTACGGGGCGTATAAAGTGCGGAAGTAATTCCGCACACAGCCCCTCCAGAATGTAAGACGCACTCAAGACAGTCAAAAGTTAAAACTCAAAAGTATTGATTTGTAATTGTTTTAGGATTTTGTAACTGGTCAGTTATTTTCGCCATCCTGCACTAGGTTTGAGCCATTTTTAGCCAGATCAACGTATTTTCCTTGCTACCGTTGAGTTTGAAGCTATTTTTTACCTAAAAAATATCAAAGTCCCGGTAATATAGCAGATTCCATTTTAGTGAGGTACAACCATCGCGGGCAAGATGCTATAAACATTTAATTGTTAATACCTGTACTTTATATATTTAGAATATGCTGTAAAAATACTCTTCTTAATTCTATTGAAAATGTCTGAATTTCCCACCATTCCCTACTCTCCTACTCCCCTGCTTAAGAAAATTAGTTGACACTTCAATTATTAAATAATTAACACAGAAATAATAACCTTTTCGATAGATAATTATTAGTCAGTTCATGTTAATTACTAGGTCGTGGTGCATTGTAATGGTCCTGTATTGTCATTATTTTTGTTACGAGAATAGTGGGAGCATCTTGCTCCCATGACGGGTATTCCTTTTTCCTGTATACCATTACGCGAGCAGAACTACCAATTACTCTTATGTTTATCGAGAAATTGTGGTCTAAAACCTCCCCTTTTAAGGGGATAAAAAAAAGAGAATATTCCTTATATCAAGCCTCCTTATTGCAGAAGTACTGATAACTGATAACTGATAACTGAAATGACCACTCCCCCACTCCCCTACTCCCCCACTCAGTTTAACGTCTGTAAGCAAGCCAAACAATCAAGGCAGGAAGCATAGCCAAAACCACTGCCACCAGTGCCCAAATAATTATATTAGAACCAGGAGAGTTTAAGGCCAGAGGTAGCCAAATCACTAATGGAACTAAAATCATTACTAGAGCTATTGGTAAATAATGTGCCCTCCAATTAGAATAGGCACGATTCCAATGTTTGCCTGTCCATCGCCAAGCTAGTTTGTATGGGTAGTGAGTGGAGAGTTGTTCAATAGTATGGCCATTTTCATTGACCACAAATATTTGCTGACAGCGATTACAGCCAAAGGCATCTGTCAGGGTTATTGGAATTAAGTGGCCCTTACGCCGACATGGACAGGGGTACTCTCCATTCAAATCAATTTTCAGAGCTTTTTGAGGTCGCAAAGTAATCGTAGAAGCGAAAGCGTTGACAGAAAAAAGACAATCTGATTCTCAGCATAGGTCTATTATGCCAATTCTAACTTACATCACAAGCAAGAGGAAACAAGGAACAAGGAAGAAGTTTGATTATTGAGATTCCGTTATTTGAACTATTTCATAGGTCAAATAAAGTCATAGATAATGCTATAAATTTAAGCTTTATTAGGCAAAAGTTTCAACCTTAACTAGCTATCAGCTATCAGCATTTCAGCTAGCCTCCTGCGGAGGAACTACCTCTTGCCTCCTCCGCAGGAGCTTCGCTAACGGTAACGTTAACAGCTTTTTGACCTTGGGTTAAATCCCCGGCTTCTAAAAGCCTGATTGTTAAGTAGGGGTTGAAATCCCCGACTCAACGTAAAAAAAAGTCTTAATGCTGACTGGTGACCGTTGATTCCTAACTGCTATTTAATTAAGCGGGTAACGCGATTCGAACGCGCGACATCAACCTTGGCAAGGTTGCGCTCTACCACTGAGCTATACCCGCGGTTTGTAACTATATATCTATAATTTCACAAATAATTTTATTTGTCAACCCTCCAGTAGATTTTTTCCGATCAATAATTGTTGATCGCTTGGTCTATGCTTCTGGAGATACATCAGACTCTACTAAATTGTTGGAAGTTATAGGTAAAACTTGTGTTGTACCAGTAATACTACGATTATTAGATGAGGAGTTTATACCACCTCTCATTTGACGCATCAAACTAGCCATTTCAAGAGCATTCATGGCATATTCCCAACCTTTATTGCTTTTAATGCCAGCTCTCTCTAGAGCTTGTTGCATAGTATCTGTAGTTACAATGCCAAAAATTACTGGTACTCCCGTTTGAAATGCTGCCGCGGCAATTCCTTTAGATACTTCAGCAGCTACATAATCAAAATGAGGTGTTTGGCCTTTAATTACAGCTCCTAAACAAATTACTGCATCGTAGCTACCGTTCATGGCCAATTGACGGGCGACTAGAGGAATCTCAAAACTACCAGGGACCCAAACATAATCTACTTGAGTACCCTCTGGGTTTGGATCTACACCGTGGCGTTTCAAACAATCTTGACAACCCTCAATTAATTTGCCAGTAATTAAGTCATTGAAGCGACCAATCACAATAGCAAAGCGTAAGGATTCAGTTTGAGTAAATGTTCCCTCGAAAACTGTCATATTAGAATTCTTTTTTAGTTAAATTTTTTAGATCAAAGCTAATAACTTTTAGTATAGAGGTTAGTAAGAGTCAAGTAGCAACAAGGACTAACTTGCTATCTCTTGCCTCTTACACCATGTTTTCTCTAGGTATTGCCCAATAGAACTGTCTGATTCTATCAATTTTAAATCAAAATTGTTGGCCTAAACCACCAAAAAGTTCAAAACACCCACTGCAATTACCAGTGCTAACCACAAACCAGAACCAATAAAGATCAAAGGTTTGCCTTGACTCCAGATTTGGGGAGAAGCATAGGCAACAGGTACGCCAACTACTAAAACAAAAGATAAGACTACTAATAAAAGTAGTACAAATTGAAACAAGAATGTTAACATCTTTTCTCCTGGTATAACAACAAACTCATCCTATAAAAAATTAGAATATCATACAGCAGGGAACAGAGAACAGGGAACAGAGAACGGTTGGAAAAATATTTTCGCTGTCTAAGATTCATCATCAGTTTATATCCTAACCAATTTTTTCTTAGCCACATACTGTGCAACGATAATCTTAATTTTAGTGGTTAATTTTTGATGTAGGTAGGTCATTTCAGAGATATAATATAAAATTTTGCCTTTTTTATTACTTTGATGGAGCAGTCAAAAGTGTCGTTAAAGTCAACAGACCTTACTATCCTAAAAGCGACTAAAAACAAATTAGTAAATCTTTCCTCAGAATAACTACAAATAGCTTGAAATTTTTTAACTTACTTCGTTACCTTTCAACTTTCAAAACTAATTATTCCCTGAGATTCTAGAAAACAGATTTTAAACTTGTCAAAAATTCCCTGCTTTCCTAAAACGTTAAAAGATACGCCTAAGTGATGGAAAAATCCAATAGGGCAAGTAAATCTTTCCCTGCCTAATTGTATTTCCAAATCGTGTAAATAAACTGGAATCAGACCCCCATCTCCTACTTGTAAATTGACGCGATCGCCAGCTAGATAATTAAACTCAAATTCCTCCGCAACTTTAGAACTAACCACACTATAATTTGCTCCTGAATCGACGTAAAAATCTACCCGTATCCAGGCATTTTTTAGAAGAACACCAAGAGTAATTATAGGTTGAAAAGTAGCGTTGATCAGTTTGTAGTTAAATCTAATAATTGCCATCAAATTAGCGCCCTTTGCTTAAATTAAAAATGGTTCTAAATCGTCGGGATGGGGTACGTTTATTAGTAATTTCCCTACCAAAACTGCATTTTGTCGGGTGGCACAATAGTCTCTTACTTCTCTTCCCACAGCAACTACTTTACCATCATTAATAGCCACCATTTGTCCTGGATACTGTTGGATAAGTTTGTTGTAATTTTCGGTCAGCCACTTATCATCTTCCTCTAAAATTGCTGCCAATTATTCGACGCTAATATCGCTCATAATTTCTCCTGAAAAAAATAGGTTTGTAACTAATATATAGCAATTTTTGAATCGCGTTTTAACTGTCAAAACTAATTATTCCCTGAGATTCGATAAAATATCAGGTAGCCATCAAGTTTGTTATCGGATTCGGGTAGTTCAAAAACTAAAGGCATTACCTTATGTTCTTCTTTTTTTAAATGACTATAAACCTCGCTATAGCTATTACCAACAGCGATAATAATTGTTAATTATTAATTGTTAATTATTTACCGACCTTTAGCTAGATCGGCATAAATGATAATTTCTATGCCTAAAACTACTAATAGAATAAGCTCAATAATACAAAATATATGAATCACCAAAGGAAAATTTGTACCTAGAGACCAGAAAGCAAATAAAGCTACTAAACCAGAGAATACAAAAGTAATTTCATCAATAATTAATTGCTGTATTTTCCGCCTTTTTCTTCTTTCGTCACTTCTATGAGCAATCTCCCAGCCAAAGATAGATTCGATATCTGAATCATCTATTTGTGCTTTGATTTTTTCGGTGAGAGTTAATCGAATATATTTTCCCAGAGCAGAGATTTTTTCGTCATTAACTACATAAGTCCAACCGAGAATTAGTGGTACTTAGACATTTTTTGGTAGGAAAAATGCGTCAAAGTCAGTCTAGACAAGGGAATTACGTCAAAGCCTTAAAAATGGCTAGAACCCTTAGTAACTCAGGATTTATGCCTTTTCGACGTGAAAA
>NZ_JAAHGK010000386.1:0-5860 GCF_010672505.1 Okeania sp. SIO2B9
ATGGCAAAATCGTACCAACTAATCGCTCCACTATTTGTATAGTGATAAGTTCCATAGGTTTCCGAATTGAGGTGCGGAATAATTTTAGCGATCGCCTCTGCTAAGTCTCCCGTCCAAGTTGGACAACCGACCTGATCGTAGACAACTCTTAATTCTTCCCTATCTTTACCTACCCGCAACATGGTTTTGACAAAGTTACCTTTTCCATAAGTTCCATAAACCCAAGCTGTTCTAATAATAATATGATTAGCTTCTGTTTCTCGAATTGCTTCTTCCCCAGCTAATTTAGATTTACCATAAGTTCCGAGGGGGTGTGTCGGGTCGGTTTCTATGTAAGGGGTGCTTTGACTACCATCAAAAACATAGTCAGTGGAAATGTGGATTAAGGTAGCTCCTAATTTTTTAGCCTCTTTTGCCATAATTCCAGGAGCAATACTATTCACAGCATGAGCTAATTCTGGTTCATTTTCAGATTTGTCAACTGCTGTATAAGCTGCGGCGTTGATAATTATTTCTGGTTTAACTTGGTCTATAAGCTGGGAGATAGCATTGGAGTCTGCTAAGTCTAAGTTTTCTCGTCCTACTGCCGTTACTTCTCCTATTTTTGTGACAAGGGGTTGTAGTTGACTTCCTAGTTGTCCGTTAATACCTGTTAATAAGATTTTCATTTGTGATTTTTGATGATTCTGAGTTTTGAGAATTTTAAGTTTGAGAATTTGCTGATTTTCATTTTGTCTTTGAGTAAGTAGTTCGGTAAAGTTCCGCCTCTCTGAACAATAACTTCAGCTAGAAAGTTTCCCCAAATATTCTAATTTTTCAATCCATAGTTTTGAGAATTTTAAGTTTGAGAATTTGCCAATTTTCATTTTGTCTTTGAGTAAGTAGTTCGGTAAAGTTCCGCCTCTCTGAACAATAACTTTAGCTAGAAAGTTTCCCCAAATATTCTGATTTTTTAATCCGGAGTTTTGAGAATTTGCCGATTTTCATTTTGTCTTTGAGTAAGTAGTATAGACAAAATTTCAGCCTCTCTGAACAATAACTTTAGCTAGCAAGTTTCCCCAAATATTCTGATTTTTTAATCCGGAGTTTTGAGAATTTTAGTGTTTGAGAATTTGCCGATTTTCATTCCGCCTTAGTATCAAGTTAGGTGAAAAAGTTCAACTCCAAGCAAAATCATTCTAGCAACTAACTTTTCCAAAAATATTCTGACTCCTGACTCCTGATTCCTGACTCCTCTTATACAAACAAATCAGCATCTTTTAAAGTTGTACCAGCTTCATCTTTTTTAGATAATTTAACCTCAATTCCATCTAAAGGCCAATCAATTCCAATCTCTGGATCGTTCCAAATAATTGAACGCTCATATTCAGGTGCATAATAATCAGTAGTTTTATACAAAACATCAGCAGTTTCAGACACTACTAAAAAACCATGAGCAAAACCAGGGGGCACCCAAAGTTGTCGTTTATTTTCTGCACTTAAAAGATAACCTACCCACTTACCAAAATTAGGAGAATTTTTCCGAATATCTACAGCAACATCGAATATTTCTCCCACAACTGTTCGTAATAATTTACCTTGAGCTTGTTGAATTTGATAATGCAAACCTCGCAATACTCCTTTGCTAGAACGAGAGTGATTATCTTGCACAAATTCCAAATTTACTCCTGTTTTTTCTGAAAAATTACGTTGATTAAAACTTTCCATAAAAAAGCCACGTTCGTCTCCAAAAACTTTTGGCTCTATCAGCAATACTTCTGGGATTTCTGTTTGAATTACATTCATTTATATGACCTCAATTTATTTATAGGTAGTAGGTTTTAGGTTTTAGGTTTTATGTTTTAGAGTTAATATATAGCAACCGCCTAAGCAGTTAGGACATATCAAAAGCTTAAAACTCAGACAACGCCAGATTTTTCCTTCTATCCTAGATAACTAAAACATTCTTCCTTCTGTTATATTCACAATTAAAAATTCCATAGATATATAACTTTATCTTGTCTGTTTTGTCAACCTTTTTTTCCCTGATACCAACCGTGAAAAAAGAATGCTTAACTTAGGCGACATTTCAATTATTAAGTAATTAACACAGACTGAATAACTTTTTTGATAATTACCACCCCAGTTATTGTTAATTATTCTGATGTTTATTTCCCCTCCTGGGAGGGGTTAAGGGTGGGTTCCCTCTCTATACGGAAGTTGCATGCAACGTCCCTACCTACTCCCCTACTCCCCTACTCCCTCACTCCCTTGCTTTTTCTTTCCCCTACTTTTTCTTTCCCCAAGCTTCTAATTCTCCTATCCACAGAGAAAAAACTAATTTATGGAAATTTAGCGTTCGAGCAATTCTCAGTAAAAAGGAGAATAAAGTTGGCTGATAATATTTGAGTCGATCAAATATATATTCCACACTCATAGAATTATTGGTTGGCTTTGATTCTACATCAGAAAATCCACTTTTTTCCAAAGCTAATTTTATCGTATCAAGGGAGAAATAAGTCAAGTGTTCAGCTGGTTTATAGTGATACCATAAAGATCCTAATAATTTATGCCAAAACCCTCCCAAATTAGGAGTAGTAATAAAAATCCATCCTCCCGGTTTCAAAAGTTGATAAGCTCCTGTTAGTTGAGCAATAGGGTCTGTTGTATGTTCAATCATATCTTGCAACATAATCAAATCAAAAGAATTAGGTTCAAAATTATGATTAAACAAATCACCTTGATATACAGATAAACCCCTATTTTTAGCAAACTTTACTGCATATTTTGATACTTCTAAACCTTGAGGATTATCCCATCCTAAATCTTTTGCTTGCTCCAAACAATCACCTAAAGCACAACCCACATCTAATAATAAGCCTTGACCAGAAAGTTTTGTTTCAGCCTTTAATAAACGTTTGCGAAAAGTCTGGCTATTAATTTTCATCCCTTGGAAATAATTAGAATATCCTCCTTTAGGAAAATCGTTATTATAATAATCTTCCTGATAAATTGCAGTAGGATTTACTGGTGGATTATTATCCCATACCATACCACATTCAGAGCATTTTGCTAATAGATAATCATCCCCTGCTTTGTAGTAGTTAAATTTATCTGTATGACATAAGGGACAATGATTTTTTTGCATAATATTTGATGAAAATTACTTCTGTTAAAATTACATCTAGATAAATATATTGCCAGGGATTAAAATCCCTGGCTCACAGCTAAAGTCCTCTGCAGAGTACTCCATATTTTCAGTCCCTTTTAAGGGACTTCAGCTATGAACCATGAAATTTATTTCATGGCTATTTTAGAGGTTATTGTTATCTTTTCAACTCTCTTCTACCCTAACTTTTACTTCATCATTTAATTTGACAAATTCTTGTTTGTCAGAGTTATAAACCCAAGCTTTAATTATATTTTCTCCCATGGGTAAAGATTTAGCTGAAAATGTTACTTTCCATCTCACTTTACTATAAAGTTTTGACTTCATAATTTTAGCAATATCATTACTCTCTAAGTTGACAATGGCGTTGGCAAAAAAACCTTGATTCTCACCAGAAGAAAGTAATACTAAGTTAGGTTGTTTTTTTCTATCTGGTCTAATTGCCCAACCTCCTAAATTTAAAGTTTCGTCACCTTGAATAATTAGAGGTTTTGCAGTTGTTTGAGGATTATCTAAATAACCATAATTTTGTTTTGGTTGTTTGATAAATTCCAGATTTTGAGGAAATTCTCGCCATCCTAATTTTTCCATAATTTCTGCACCTTGTCTGACTAACCAAGTTTTACCATTCATTAATACTAAACAACTATCTGGAGATTCTCTGATAAATTCTGAATCTGCTAAATAGTTAATTATTTCTAGACATTCTTTCCGACTTTCTATGTAGGGAAAACTTAATTTTACATTCCTCACAACATACACCGAGTTGATCGTCATAATTCCTGTCATTGCGACAGCTAAAATTTTATATATTGATAAATATTTTTGTTGCTCCTGTACAAACAAAGCTAGGAGATATATTAGAGAGATAATTAATAATATTGATGTGGTTGTATATCGGGAAGAAATCATTGCATTTTCGATTCCATATTCTGCTCTACCTACAGAAATAGATAGAGCAGAAATTAGAGAAAATGTACCTATTGTTAACCAAGGAATGGTTTTCTTTAGAGAAAAATCTAAATTTGTTAATAAAGGTGCATCCAAAGTTTCTAAAGATTCTGGAACAGAAATTCTATTTCCTCTGAATTTCCAATTCATTGCTTCGGGTAGAGAACTTTTTATTCCTAATTCTTGACTTTCTTTTTTCAACAAAATTTTATTGAGAAAGTAATATGTGAAAAATAAGAAACCAGAGAATAATATTAATCCTGTTAAAATTGCCGGGATAGGAAGTCTAACTAAAGGTAAACCTAAAACTGCTAAAAAGTAATTTACAATCAGAAATGGTTGTTCTGTAAATAAAAATGGTTTTGGTTCTCGAATCGGATTAAAGTTAATTGCGTAGATAAGAGATGAAAGTATAAAGAGCAAAATCCAGATACTTAGTCTACTAATTTTTTGTTTTAGTTTGCCTTCTATAGATAATATTGACGGAATTAAAACCAGCCAAGAAAGTAATCCTTGTATTAATGTAAAACTTCCGATTAAACAAAATATTGCTGCTAGAAATATTCTGGTTTTTACGGATAAATTATCTAAGGCGTGAATAAAATATACTGCCATTATTAGACATAAGTTTGTCAGAAACCAAAATAGGGTAAATCCCCATAACCAGTTTTGATGTTGTACTAAGGAAAATAAGAATAAACAACTTAAAATATTTGCTATATGTAGGATATTTTTGTTTTGATTCTGAAATTGAATTTCGGCTATTTTGCAAATAGCAAAAAATGTCATGATGACAAAAATTACGCTACAAATTATTTCGGCTTGAGTGTTCCATTTAGTGGCAAATGCTAAGGCGGTAATGATTAATTTTGGTATTAATATTCTGTGATGTCCGTGTACTGTGAAAAAGTCAAAAAATGTGGCATTTCCTTCAGCAACTCGCTCAAAGATAGGGGTTAATCTCCATTGATCCCAGTAGGGAACGTTGACACTAAAATTACCGAGAAACCAAAGGAGTAATAAGACTGGGAAAATATAGAGAGTTAGTAATAATATTTTGGTTTGGGAAAATATTTTTCGCATTATTGGGAAGTGGCGATCGGCAATATTATAGGTGTAGGTTGGGTTTCGTTCCTCAACCCAACTACTGACACTTATACAATAAAACAAACCACATCTGTATCTCTTTTCTCTATTCGTTTAATGTTAGGTTTCACTACCGTTCAACCCAAGCTACAATCTACTTTTAACATTATTAGAAAATTGGTAGATAGCTTTTTTTGGAAATATTACCTTAAAGCGAAGTTGAAAGTCCTGTTTCTTTAGAGCTATGCAGCAATAGAGATGAATAAAATTTTTATTTCTGATTTGCGAAAAGCTTGCCTCTGAATTTTCTAGGCAAAAGCTCCTATTGCGTATGTAGCAATAGAGATGAATAAAATTTCTATTTTGAATTTGCGAAAAGTTGGCTTCTGGATTTTGTCGGTAAAAACTCCTATTGCGATATCCGCAATAAAAGAGAAATGAGCCTAAATTCCTATTGCGTATGTAGCAATAGAGATGAATAAGATTCAGTAGTCAGGAGTCAAAAGAAAGAAAGAATTTAAACTTAACGGGTCGAACCGGACACGATACTCGACCATGACGCGGTCCGGATGGCCGCCGAGGCTGTATTGGCCGTTGAGCGTGTTGGCGACGTGGTGGGAGATATCGTCCTGGTCCAGCAGCACACCGCTGCAGGTCCGGTAGCGACCCTTGCGA
>NZ_JAAHGK010000387.1:0-5848 GCF_010672505.1 Okeania sp. SIO2B9
CCACCACCGAGGGGCGATCGAGGTCCCACCTCGATCCGTACCCGCCCAACCTGTTCGGCCGACCAGTGGGTCAAGGGCGAAGAGACGAAGAATCCGCCGACACCACCACCGGCCAGCCAACCAACGTGGCGTGGCTACCGGTGCCGGTCGATGAGGGGCGGATTGTTCGGCGTCCCTTGACGCACGACCAGGAGGTCGAGCAACCAACCACCCGGCCACCCGTGCGCATGCCGTGGCCTGCACTCGTCCTCTACGGCGCCGGCCAGGTCGTGCTGGCGTACACCACCGTCGCGGGCCGCATCGAACACGCGATGGCTTGGCAGGTCTTCGCTGTCTGGGCGGTGTGCGGGGCGTGCCTGATCGCAGCAAACACGATCAGCAACCGGGCGAGGGCCCGCCGATGACCCGGACACACACACGACCCGAACGAACCGGCAGCGCAGGCATCGGTCGCCGGGCCGAGCGAAGCGAGGCCACGGGGCGGCCGGAGGCGGGAGCGGAGCGGGAGCCGCAGGCCAGCCCCAACGGCACGGGCTTGTCTCTGTGCCATAACGGGCCGCACCCGATCCCGACCCTCCCGGAGACCGTTCCAGGGTGGGAAGTCTAAAGTCAGGGTTGAGTGTTTCAAATACTCTGAATATATATTTTCAAAACTATAACGTTACAGATATATAATCTGAAGGGCTGAAAAATCACTCACTTCTGAATATATGTAATTTGTCAAAAAGTCATAGTCTCTAGTCTAGATTCAGTTCTCAGTATTCTAAAGACTCTCTCAAAACTATAACGTTATAGATTATCTGGTGTGGAGTGCTGAAAAATCACTCACTTCTGAATATATGTAATTTGTCAAAAAATCATAGTCTCTAGTCTAGATTCAGTTCTCAGTATTCTAAAGACTCTCTCAAAACTATAACGTTACAGATATATAGTCTGAAGGACTGAAAAATCACTCACTTCTGAATATATGTAATTTGTCAAAAAATCATAGTCTCTAGTCTAGATTCAGTGTCGTACCGAAAAATTAACTCTCGCTACCTTCTTCTTGCTTTTTACTACTAGAAAATATCAACCAAGCAGCAGCTAATAGAGTAAAATTTCCCAACAAAGTCATTGAAGCTTGAAGAGTAACCAACCATTCTAAATTAGGGTCATTATCAAAATAATGCCAAGTGCAGGCACACATCGCACTGACCAATGCAGGTAACATGGCAAAAGATAAACCATACCAGGCACGGTTATTAGTGACATTGCCATAGAGAGAAATAAACCAAATGGCAGCTATCCATTCAATAACGCTAGAAATATGAATAATCCAAGTAGGAATTGATAAAGCGTGCATATCCAAAAAATCTGAAAATTTAAGTATCAACTTTGGTGTTATATAAGGTTATATCAAAAGAATAAACTACTCAGACAAATGCGAGCAATTTTGTGTGGTTACTACGGAAAAGGTAATAGTGGGGATGAGGCATTATTAGCATCTTTGTTGCAGACGTTGCCCGATAATATTCAACCTTATGTTTTGTCTGGCAACCCCATCGAAACTCAAAAACAATATCAAGTCGAAGCAGGCGATCGCCTCAATACTTTTACTATTCTCCAGGCCATGAAACGTTCGGATGTATTTATCTGGGGGGGTGGAAGTCTGATTCAAGATGCTACCAGTATTGCTAGTCCTTTTTATTATGCCGGACTAATGGGAATTGCTCAAAAAATGGGCTTAAAAACAATTGCCTGGGCACAGGGTATTGGTCCTTTACATCATCAAAGTACCCAATTTTTGGCAAAGCAATGTTTTAAAGGTTGTACTGCGGTTAGTGTCAGGGATGCCAATTCGGCAAAAATAGTTGCCAAGTGGGAGATTCCTTTTACTTTAGCTCCTGACCCAGTTTGGGCTTTGGAAAGTTCCTCTGTCCCTGGTCTTTGGGATTTACCTGCGCCAAGAGTAGCGGTCAGTTTGAGACCTCACCCACAACTTACTCCGGCACGTTTAGCAATTTTAACTCAGGCTTTGGTTTCTTTTCAAAAGGCAACTAAAGCGTTTATTTTGTTGTTGCCTTTTCAACCGATAAAGGATTTAAAAATTGCTGAATCTATTCATCAAAAATTGCCTAATCATAGCAAGATTTTAACTATAGAAGACCCTAGAGTTTTGAAGGGAGTTTTTCGGGGTGTGGAAATGGTAATAGGTATGCGTTTTCACAGTTTAATTATGGGTTCTGCGGAGGAATGTCGTTGTTTTGCTATTAGTTACGACCCGAAAGTTAGTCAGTTAATGACTGAGTTGGAAATGCCTGGATGGGAATTAGCTGAATTGCCGGAAGATGCAAATTTAATTAGTAAGATGTGGATTGAAAATTATGCGAATGGGAATGCTTTGTTTCCAGAAAGGATAGATTTTTTGAGAGAGCGATCACTAATTCATCAAGAGGTATTATCTTCAATTAATAATTAATAATTAATAATTAATAATTGTAAGCATTCAGCAGTCAGCTATCAGCTATCAGCTATCAACCTTATTAATTTTAGTAGAAAATTTAAGCTTGCTGTTCTTGTGCTTCAATTCTTTGTTTAAAAATGTCGTATAAGTTAAGCAAATGCTTGGTTCATTTATTAAAAAGTTGTTTGCGCAGCACTCCGCACCGAAGAGCTGACCGCGAGCTAGCTGAATACTTACTAATAATTAGGGCTTGCTGATTAAATATTAAAACATTGACATACAAAGGTTTTAGCCTTTTTGTTGCGAAAAAAGTGTCAATTTTTAGCTCCGAATTGCGCAAAATACTAACATTTTGAGCAGACAAGGGCAGAAAAATTGAGCGACAATTCTTTCGGCTTCTTTCCCTATAATTCCCATTAATTCTGACTCCTGAATCCTGACTCCTCCCCTCACTTATAAGACTTTTTCAGCAAACCCTAAGTAGATAGAAGTCGTGCATTTTCAAGTCTGAATTATGATTCTTGATTTATCATTTTATTTTGTTTAGTAAATAGAACGTTAAATACATGGGATGTTTGATAATACTTACCGATAGGTAACTTAACTAGCTGATTAATTTCGTCTGAGGTAATTAAATAAGTTTCATATTTTAAGGATTCCATAAATTCTCTCAATTCTGTTTCATTAGTTCCCATTTGTTGTAATCCAAATTTATTAATTTCACAAATAATATAGGGAACATCATATTGATAAAGTGTATTTACTGCTCCTTTAATTACATCAAGCTCTGCTCCTTCAGTATCAATTTTAATCATTTTGATGTGACTAATATCTTTTTGCTGACTTAAAATATCATCAAGTGTAGATTGTTGAATATTTTGCATTGTTTGATTATCCAAACTTTTTTGATTGAATGGATGTTTACCGACATCCCACAAAGCATGACCGCCATCATTATCTTGATTAAAAAATAGTTGTGTTTGTTTCGTTTCTGAGCCAACAGCAAGATTAAATAAGCTAATATTGTTTAGATTGTTGAGACTAATATTCTCTAAGATTTTTTGATAATTTGATAATTCTGGTTCAAAAGCAAAAACTTTACCTTCAATGCCTACTATTTTTGCAGCTAAAATAGAATAATATCCAATATGAGCGCCAATATCAATAAAACAGTCACCATTTTGTAGAAATTTGCGAATTAATTGGAAGATTTCAGATTCATAAGCTCGCGCTTTTTGAAAAGAGTCAAGCATCAATTTTTGAGTAAATTTATGAGAATTTAGGGAGAGCTTTATTTCTTGCTGTTCAGAATTTAGATTGCGATTGGATATTGAGAATTTTGGTAGAATTTTATGAAGTTATAGTCGAACTATTTTTCCTCTGAATCATTGCCCAATATATATCTGGACCTACAGGCACATTAAATTGAATATCTAATACTTGTAAAACTTCAAACCCTGTTCTTTTAATTAAATCTAGCCACATCGTTTTTCCCAATACACTGTAGTGGTTTTTATTAGTTTGATGTTTGCAACTTGTATCAGGAGCAGGTACTTCTAAATATAGATAACCTTCGGGTTTAATAACTCTATAAATTTCCTGCAAAGTAAAATATGGAAAAATACTATGTTCTAAACAATGTCTGCACCAAACAAAATCAAAATAGTTATCTGCAAATTCTAGAAAAGATTGATCCATTTCATAAACTTGATAACCTTTTTGTTGGCAAATAGCTACATCTTCACTATTTAGAGTAATTCCAGTTGGTAAAAAACCATGTTTTTTAAATATTTCTAAAGCGACACCTTGACCACAACCAATATCTAATATTTTGGCTGCTGGTGGTAAAAATATTTGCTTTAGACATACATCAAACATTTGCTTAGTTATTTGATTATGAAGTTTGGTTGGAGGTTCGGGATAAGTATCATTTTTAATTTTTTCTAGAAAGTTCTCAATTTTTTTTATTTGTGATGGATTTAGTTTCATAATATATAGGCATTCAACAATTAATAATAATTAATAATTAATAATTAGGGCTTGCTGATTAATTATTAAAGTATTGAGATATAAAGGTTTGAGCATTTTTAAGGTCGAAAAAAGTGTGTCTTTTTGAGTTGAAAACGCTCAAAAAGCTAGTATTTTGGGCTGAATATGGCAGAAAAATCATTCTTACAATTGTTACTCAATCCAATAGACCAAGAGAAGAAATAATATTTCCTTATATTCAATTCTATAACGGTTTTAACCAGAGGTAATTATCAATTATCCATTATCCATTATTCATTAATGAACTACTCCCTATCTGAATTAGTGGTAAAAATTTACATCATTATCGTATAATTAGGGCTTACTGATTAAATCTAAAAGTATTGACATATAAAGACAAGTGCCTTTTTGGGGTCGGAAAAAGTACTCGGTATCACGTCTAAAACGCTCAAAAAGGAGCGTATTTTAGGCTCATAGTTGGGCAGAGAAATCAAGAGACAATTACTTTTACTCCTGCCTCCTCGCTCATTCCCATTTCTCCCCTCCACCGGAGGGGTTAGGGGTGGGTTGTCTCCTGTCTCCTGTCTCCTACCCCGGCAAAAAGACTTGATTCAGCAAACCTTAATTATAACGCAAAAATAGAGGTGTAAATTTTGGCAAGAGTCAGAGTAAGACAGCACGTTAATCCTTTCTCTAATAAATATCAAGAGTCAGTAACTCTACCAAATTTTAGTAATATTTATTCTGATTTAAATAAACCATTACATTTAGATATTGGTTGTGGTCGGGGTAAATTTTTATGGCAGATGGCACAGACAGAACCTGAGTGGAATTTTCTGGGTTTAGAAATTCGGGAACCATTAGTTATAGAGGCTAATAATTTGCTAAATGAACAGGGTTTTAATAATTTGCACTATTTATTTTGTAATGCCAATATCTCTCTGGAAAAAATATTACAATCTTTGCGAGAAGGAACATTACAAAGAGTCTCAATTTTATTTCCCGATCCTTGGTTTAAGAGACGTCATCAAATACGCAGAGTTGTGCAACCAAAATTAGTCGAAGATTTAGCAAATTATTTAACAGTTGGAGGAAAAGTTTTTCTCCATTCTGATGTAGAGAAAGTGGCAAGAGAAATGTGTAACCGCTTCTCTGCTCATAGTTCATTTTCTCGAAGTTCTGATGATTGGTTAACTGAAAATATTTTGCCAGTATTATCAGAAAGAGAAATTGTTACTTTAGCTAAAGATCAACCTGTGTATAGAGCTTTATTTGAGAAGGTCGTATTTGGTAGGTCGTAGGTGTTAGATTTAACCTTTAATTGGTGGGAAGATAATATAGAACTACTAGATGATTCGTGGAAACTTTCCTCTTCTATCGAGACTTTAGAAAAAAATAGATTAAAAATAATCTCAA
>NZ_JAAHGK010000388.1:0-5843 GCF_010672505.1 Okeania sp. SIO2B9
TTATAAAGTATTTCTGATTCTCCTTCTCGTAACTTCCCCAAAAACCAATCTATATTTTCCTGCTTAAATATACCTTTTTTAGAAGCATAGAAACCAGAACAAAAAATCCTAGACTTGAGATATTCTTGAGGAAACAATTCTTCTAACCTAGGAGATGAAATATCATATACATGACCAGGGTCTTTATACTGAAAATCATACACTACCCAGTCACTTTGATTAAGTCGATCAAAAACCCCATCTACAGGTCCCATGAGTAAAGCATCTGCATCTATATATAGAAAGCGATCAAAAGGACCATCAAAAGCACAGAACGGACGATGATGCCCAAATCTATAGTAGGGAGTAAATCCCTTCTCTAACCTCCGTTGGTGAGCGTTGGGGTGAGCATCCCAGACATCACGAAAAAATTTATCCCACTTCTCTATTGATTGCAAATCGTTGTAGATTTGGACGTTAGGTCGTGTAGAAATCTCAGCAGTAATTCTTTCTATGTTGTTGTTATAAGGATAAATACAAACTGGTATTTCATTGCTGTGATTAACTTCTATACTATTTAGTAGAGCTACAAGTTGATCAAAGACATTATCATTGGCAAGGGTGCATATTCCATCCATAAATAAATCTTAAATTTCTAGTTAGGAAAATTTCGTGACAAATTTCAGATAACCAATTGAGTAGATTAAGTTTGCAAAGGTCAAAGATATATCTAGTCCCAGAAATTGCATTTTTAGCCTCATGCCAACCATCAGGAGTAGAAGTAACTTTTATGTATGACATTCCTTTTTCATCCATAGTTGGTAGGCTCAAAAAACTAGCAGGGGGCAATATTATCTGTTGCTGGACTATCATAATAAATTGGCAAATACTAACATAGTAGAGTATCCTATAATTTATTACTGATATGCAGATTATTATCACCATAACTTTCTATTGAAAGGTTGTAATAATAAGGTCTTATATGCGTCACTTATTTTGAACTTATCATAAAGTTTTATGCCGAGTTAGTAAGTTACGGTGATACAAATCAAACTCAAACCCACTTTCCTGCACAGATTTCAGAAACAGCTATAAGTTGATAATATTTAATAGTTTAACATAACTTCTGCAAGAAGCAACAATACATTATGATGATTAGAAATGTCAAAAAGTGGCTCAAATCTAAAATCCCCTTCACCAAGGATTTAACTAAAAAACTAACTGCTAAAAAATGGCCAAAAAAGTCAATTGTATATTATCTAGAAAAGCGTTTTTTGGTACTAGAATCAGATATTAAAACTAAGGGTGCTAGTGGTTCAGATAGTGCAGTATTCTTTTTGACTAGAGAATGGGTAAAGCAAGGCTATGATGTTACTGTTTTCACTAATTGTGGAGGTCAAGAGGGTGTTTATGGAGGAGTTAAGTATGTTAACCATGAAAAAATTAACTGGTACGATACTTTTGATACTTTCATTATGTGGCGACATCCTAAAATGTTACCTTCCTATGTTAAAGCCAAAAGAATCTGGTTTGATTGGCACGATGTAATTACATTTGATCTTGTATATTTAGCTCCGTATAATAAAATTTTTGTCAAAAGTTATTATCAGCGTAACCTATTACCAGAACTACCCGATAATAAGTTTGCAATAATTAATAACGGTGCAGATTCTGCTGTTTTAGAGCTTACTAAGAACCAAAAACAACCCTATAAATTAGTATACGCTTCCAGGTACTATCGAGGTTTAGAATTTATGCTGACCTGGGGGTGGCATATTATTAAAAGAGAAATTCCAGAGGCGGAACTTAATATTTACTATGGATGGACTAAGCGTGATAATAGTGAAAAATTAATTCCTTGGAAGCAGAAAATGACGGAATTAATGCAACAGCAAGGAGTAATAGAACATGGCAGTATCGGACACAACCAATTAATGTATGAAAAGTCTACTTCAGTGATTCATTATTATGGGTGTTCCTATGGAGAAATAGATTGTATTTCATTGCGAGAGTCAGCAATGGTAGGGTGCGTTCCTGTGACTACTAATTATGCCGCGATTAAGGAAAAAGATTATTGTATAAAAGTAGATGGTGATCCCGAGACAAAAGAAACTCAAGAGGCTTTAGCTTATAGAATTGTAGAGCTTTTAAACAATCCTCAAGAGTTAGAAACTATCAGGGAAGAAATTCAAGAAAAAGTCAAAAATGAAACTTGGGAACAGGTAGCACCATTATGGTTAAAAAACATTGATTCAGTATGATTAGATATCTCCATAAATTATATAATGCTTTTGTCTAACCATTCTGTGAAACCTTATATGCAATATGCTGGGATTAGCTATGGTTATTAAAGTAACTATGACAATATTTTTAATCCTAAATCTGTTGAAAATCTCTTCTTTTTTGCCTCTTGTCTTTTGCCTGGTTCTGTAATAAATTTTATCCTTTTTCGGAGATATTTATTGAAATAAAATCAGATTATATAATGAAATGAAATGTGAGATAATTATTCTGTCTGGCAGTTTTAATAAGGAGGTATAATTAATGTTATCTAACACCTGTTCACTCTCAATTCTAGTAGCAAGAACAGACATACCTTTTATGATGCATACGATTCCTCATCTAGTTAGAATGAGTAATTTTAATTTTATTCAAAAAGTGTTGTGTATGGATACAGCACCTCTATCTGGAGATAAAGTTATGCGTCCTGGTGTTGGTACTCTAAGTGAACTCAGAGATTGCTGTAACAAACTGATAAGTGAAGGTATTGTAGATAAAGTTGTGGATATTAACTATGACAAAACTTATCAACAACAAATGTACCAAAAACATTTTGGTAGTCCGATTAAACCCACCCATAACTATAGAGGTTATCCGATCTTAGGGTCAATTTTTCACATAGAATCTGTACCAGGAGATTATATGTTGCATTATGACAGTGATATGCTTCTACATCAAGAACCAGATTATAGTTGGATAGATGAAGGTATCAAGTTAATGGAGCAACATCCGGAGATAATGGCAATTAGACCATTGACAGGGCCACCAACTGAGGATGGTATTATGTACCAAAAAAATCAGTCCCTAAAACCAGAAGCAGGGGGGTTCTATAAATTTCAATTTTTCAGCAGTAGGGTATATCTGATTAACCATAAACGCTTTGACAAGTTACTGCCATTGCCCATTTTGTGGCGTTCTTACAAAAACAAGTTTCTTAATCAAATGCCACTAAGTCTAAAAACCCTCTTAAACTACTATACTGGCAAAGGCAAGCTGGATTCTTGGGAGGTTATGGTATCTATGCAGTTAGAGAAAACTGACTATGTACGAGCAACTATGAGTTCCCCCAAGGCGTGGACAATTCATCCTAAAGATCGAAGTCCAGAATTTATCGGAGCTTTGCCAAATATTATCGAAAAAATAGAGCAAGGATGGTATCCACCTGAGCAAGCTGGACACTATGATTTTATTTCAAAATATTGGCTTTGAGCGAACAAAGTTAACGGAAAAATTGAGTTTTTGTCCTATCTTTCTCAGGGAGCTTTATGTTATGTAACTTAAACCATCATAGAAATTTAGCTCCCCTTCAAACTCTATAGTCAAAAATTTGCTATTTTAAAGATATTTTGGCAAAACTTCATAATAATTAGTTGAGTTGGTAATCAATTTGGGGTAAAACAAATATTAAATGTTGGAGCAACCATGAAATTGATAATTCCTATCGAGTTTTATCGTAAAGGTGGAGTTGAAAGAGTAATTTGTGGAACCATTGAAGAGCTAATTGAACAAGTAGAAGAAATAATATTAATTTTGCCAAAAAAGGAGATTGCTTATTTTCAAGAAAAGTTACCGAAGTCTCCAATAATCAAATATGAATCATTTACATTACCTCCTAAATCTTTACAGTCTCGAATACTTTCTGTAATTAATAAGTTTTCGTCTTTATCAGGTAATGTTAAAGCAAAAAAAATCCAAAGATTTTTTAAGAGTATCCGCCGTAAATATAAGAAGAAGTTGAGTATTAGATATTTAGCTAATCGTTATCAAGCTACTCATTGTTTGTACTTTTTAACTAATCAATTAACTCCACCCGGTCTTGATATTCCTTTAGCAATGGTAAGCCATGATGTATTCTGGAGATTTGCACCTCTAAGTTATCCAGAATCTTATGTTAGAAAATACGATTTAAGTTTATTGGAATGGCTGAGGAAGGTTGATATTGTTTTTACTGTTTCTGAAAAAACTCGCAAAGATATTATCTCGGTTTTTCCGGAGTTTACTAGCAAGATTACACCTATACCTAACTCTGGTTTTCCTACTAAGTCAAATACTTCACAGAAGTTGTTGACCATAGCAGAAAATTCCCATGAATCTAATGAAGGATTACCAATATTTTATTTGCCTTCTTCTTTTGGTATTTACAAAGACCACTTAACTCTGTTAAAAGCAGGTATTAAGCTTGCTCAAAAAAATCTGAAGTTTAAAATAGTTTTGATTGGTAAAGAAACTGATAACTTGATTTCTGGAAATATTAGTTTATCTCAGCAAGCTAATAGTCAAGAGTATATTGATTATTTGAATCAATGTCAGGAAATATCTCTGAATAATCAGAATATAATGCAGGAATATTTTGAGGGGTTAGGATATTGTTCCGATGAAGAGGTAGAAAAATGGTATCGGAAATCTTCCTGTGTAGTTTTTCCTTCTAAATATGAAGGTTTTGGTTTGGCTTTATCTGAGGCAGTTGTTCGAGGTTTGCCTGCTATTGTGTCAGATTTAGAAGTTTTTCAGGAGCAAGTAGAACTTTATAAATGTGAGGATATGGTAGATTTTTTCTCTGTGGGTGATGTGGATGCTTTAGCAGATTGTATGGAGAAATTTATTCTACATCCTAAGAGTAAGTTGTCTGCTGAAGAAGTAGATAAACGTTTTTCTCATTGGACTTGGAGAGAGACTGCTAAAGAGTATGTTCGTCTATTAGAAAATTTGTGAAAAGTTGGCAGTAAGTTGAATTTTAAACAGCAACAAGGTTGAGTGATGAATCTCAACTATAAATTTCAGTGGTATTTGACCACCTGAGTCAGAAGTTCTAGTCAAAATTTAACTCAGACGTTTGGGTTCAACCTATCCCACTAATAAGATTTTTGCTAAAAACCCTAAATGTTTTGAGAGTTAAAAACCAAAAATTCAGTTTTTTAAACACATTTTACTTAAAGAAATAAGTTTGTTAAAAATAGTGGGATAGGTTCTTTGGGTTGAAGCAATAGTCTGCTCAGGAGGCGATCGCTCAGAGTTTTATCTAAAATCTGATAACTAAGACGTTATAGTTAAGTCTAAATATATAGTCTGCTCAGGAGGCGATCGCTCAGAGTTTTATCTAAAATCTGATAACTAAGACGTTGCAGTTAAGTCAAAGTAAATCATCAGTCAAAGGATGTTCTATCCAGACCTGTATCTAAAATCTGATAACTAAGACGTTGCAGTTAAGTCAAAGTAAATCATCAGTCAAAGGATGTTCTATCCAGACCTGTATCTAAAATCTCATAACTAAGACGTTATAGTTAAGTCCAAATATATAGTTAGTGATAGAGGCCTACGCTCAGAGTTTTATCTAAAATCTGATAACTAAGACGTTGCAGTTAAGTCAAAGTAAATCATCAGTCAAAGGAAGTTCTATCCAGACCTATATCTAAAATCTCATAACTAAGACGTTGCAGTTAAGTCAAAGTAAATCATTAGTCAAAGGAAGTTCTATCCAGACCTATATCTAAAATCTCATAACTAAGACGTTATAGTTAAGTCCAAATATATAGTTAGTGATAGAGGCCTACGCTCAGAGTTTTATCTAAAATCTCATAACTAAG
>NZ_JAAHGK010000389.1:0-5833 GCF_010672505.1 Okeania sp. SIO2B9
TGAGTAGAGATTGCTTCGGCTAGCTTAACTATTCCCGATTGAGGTTGAGTTTAATATCATCGCCTCGCAATGACAGCCACGAGCCTTTTTCTACACCAATAATTGGTACTTTATTAAGTTGCAAATCCCTTATAGCAGTCAAAGGAAAGGTTAGGACAGTTCAAAAGTTTAAAACTCAGACAACGTAATACTTTTCCTTCTTCCTTCTTCCTTCTTCCTTCTTCAATTCACTCTACAAATCTTCAAATACCTTAAACATAGGTAAATACATAGAAAGCAAAATCGCACCAACCATCGCACCAATAACAACAATCATTAAAGGTTCCAACATACTTGTCAAAGATTTTACGGCTTCCTCAACTTCTTGTTCATAAAAAGCTCCCACCTTCATCAACATCGCATCCAACTCACCAGTTTCCTCTCCAATAGCCATCATTTGAACTGCTAAAGAAGGAAAAACTTTCTTTTCTTGCAGAGCTAAACTAATCATTCCCCCACTTTGAATTTCTTGCCTTGCATACTCAACAGACTCAGCGATCGCCGCATTTCCTGCCACATTTCTCACAATTTCTAGAGACTTCAACATTGGTACACCGGAGCGAGTCAAAGTACCAAAAATCATACAAAAACGAGCCACTGCCGACTTTTCAATAATATCTCCAAAAATAGGAAGTTTCAGAAATATTTTGTCAAAAAATAGCCTACCTTGGTCTGTTTTATAAACCATTGTATAAACAACGTAAATAAAAATAATTGTGCCTATTGCCGTTACTTGAGGAATAGGAGGCCAAGTTCTACAAAAAGCACTAATACCTAACATAAAAACAGTAAAAGCAGGCAACTCAGTACCAATTTCTTCAAAAATTTTGGCAAAGGTTGGTAATAGAAAAGTCGTCATACCAAAAAATACTGCCAAAGCAATAAACATAACAGTTTTTGGATAAGACATAGCAGACTTAATTTCACTCAAAGTCTTAGCATTTTTCTCCAACATTACTGCCAAACGCTCAAGCACTTCATCAAGGACACCACCCACCTCTCCAGCAGCCACCATACTCAGAAATAATTCATCAAAACAAGCAGGATGTTTCCTCATTGCTTCTGACAATTCAGTGCCTTCTTCTACCTCTGCACTAATCATTTTTAGAGCATATTTAATCTTATAATTAGAGCTTTGTTCTTGTAATACTTTAAGACACCTGACCATCGGCACACCTGCATTAAACATCGCAGCAAATTGACGTGCAAAAACAGCTAAGTCCTTAACAGTAATCGTAGCAAGGGCGACGTTTAATTTTTCTTCAAATGCTTTTAATTGTTCCTCTAATCCACCTTTAGATTTTTTCCTGGCTAAATTGCTAGTCATAGTTTATTTTCCTCATTTTTTTAATCTTTAATAAACAACTATTTGCTTAGGTGGCGTGATTTTAAATTGCTTTTGAAAAAGTTTTTAATTATCATTAGCTTTACTCTGTTTCCAAATCAGACCTTAAGCGAAAAAACCTCTTTGATCAAAATAATTGGGTCGCGCAACCCTGCCTTTTAAGGCGAAATGTTTTCGGAGGCTTACTCAAATCCCCTACTTCCCCTCCTGGGAGGGGTTAGGGGTGGGTTAACTTCTGACTTCTGACTTCGTTAACTATCACCTACCACCTCTCAAGAAGTTTGTTTTTCATACGATTGTCAAAAGTACTTTACTCAGTAGAATGGAGAAAGGAAGATTGTATGAAGTTCTTCTAATACTCCTCACTCCTCTACTACCGACAACCGATCGCCCAATAATATCTAACGACGAGCCTTAGTTTTTTCTCCCTTCACTTTAGGTTCTGGACCAATCAAAGCTTCTAACTCATCTGGCTTTACCGCTTTAGCCATCACATTAGCCCAAGTAGCCTTTCCTTCTTTATATAAATCGGCAAGAGACATTTCCATAGTCTGCATACCCAACTTTTTACCCATCTGAATTTGAGAATAAAGTTGAGCATTTTTAGATTCCCGAATTAAGTTAGCGATCGCCGGAGTATTAATCAAAATTTCCTGAGCAACACAGAGACCCCCACCAACTTTTTTCACCAAGTTTTGACTACAAATACAAACAATAGAATTAGCCAACTGCGACCTAATTTGAGGTTGTTGTTCTGGAGGAAAAACATCTAACATCCGGTCTACCGTACTAGAAGCAGAATTAGTGTGTAAAGTCCCAAATACCAAGTGACCTGTTTCTGCTGCGGTACTAGCCAAAGCAATAGTTTCCAGGTCTCGCATTTCTCCCACCAGAATAATATCCGGATCTTGACGAAGTGCCCCTTTCAGAGCATTAGAAAAACTTTTTGTATCTTCTCCCTTTTGCCGTTGATGAAACAAACTCTTAACGTTAGGAAAAACATATTCTATAGGGTCTTCAACAGTGAGAATATGTTCAGAACGGGTACGGTTAATCAAATCTAGCAAAGCCGCCGTAGTAGTTGTTTTTCCAGATCCAGTCTGCCCTGTCACTAGAAAAAGTCCCCTTGGTCGCTCAGTCATCTCCCGTAAAATCATCGGGAATCCAAGCTTATCAATATTAGGAATTTGAGAAGCCAAAGCACGCATACAAGCTGCCCAACTACCTCTCTCCCGATAAACATTTAAACGGAAACGAGCCAACCCCTTAACACCATAAGCACTGTCAAGTTCCCAATTTTGCTCCAAATGCTTACGCTGCATATTGTTGAGCATTTGGAAAATCAGATTTTGCACTTCCAGTGGGTCAAGATTTTCTCCAAACTGTGGCTGAGGCATAAGTTGGCCAGTAATTCTAAAAAAAATAGGAGCGCGAGCTTGGATATGTATATCTGAACCGCCCTGCTCTACAAGGGACTCCAACACATCTTCAATCATAAAAGACATAATTTCAATCTCCCGAAAAACGTTGCATTTGCTATACTTAAAAAGTTAATTACTCCTCAACTACTCAAAGCGGGGTGTCATACAATATGGACAATATCGCCATTCTGCCTCTAATTCAGCATTACAAGACTTACAAACTAGATTCTGTTTAGCTTGGCGCTTCATTTCTGCCTCCAGACCAGAGTCAGTAAATGTTACCCGCTCTACCTCTTCAAAAGTGGTATAACCTTGTCGCACCAAATCCAAGCTATACTGCAATAAAGTAGTCATTCCTTCTTCAACTGCTACTTCCTTAATTTGCTCTGTAGGTGCTCTTTGAGTAATTAGAGTTTGTAGTCGCTCTGTAGACTTCATAAATTCATAAACACCTACACGACCTTTGTAACCTAGACCACCACATTTTTTACAAAGTTCGTCCCTTTCTGCCAATACCCTGCGGTCTTCAACTGGTATAGTATTTGCTCTGTAGAAAGTATAATCCTGCTCCTGAGAAGGAACTAAACCATAGCGAGTCAACTCCTTAGGTTCAGGAGCATAGGGAATTCGACATTCACTACAAACCCTACGCATTAGACGTTGTGCCAAAACACCTAACAAAGCAGCAGAGACCATAAAAGATTCAACTCCCATCTCATCAAGTCGAGCGATCGCCCCTGCTGCATCATTAGTATGTAGGGTTGTTAAAACTAAGTGTCCAGTTAATGCCGCCTCAATAGCCGTTTTTGCTGTTTCCTTATCCCGTGTTTCACCCACCAGTAGGACATCAGGGTCTTGTCGTAGAAATGCCCGGAGGATATTAGCAAAAGTTAAGTCTTTTTCTCGAATCACTTGACACTGAGTAATCCCAGGTAAAGCATATTCAATGGGGTCTTCTGCAGTACTTATATTAATACCCGGATCGTTTCGTTCTGCCAAGACAGAATATAGAGAAGTAGACTTACCAGAACCTGTTGGCCCCGTTACCAGAATTAATCCAAATGGACGACTAGCAGTTTCCCTCACTAAAGCCAAAGTATCCTGGTCTGTAATTAACTTATCCAACCCTAGTTGGGTACTAGAGCTGTCCAAAATCCGTAAAACAATCTTTTCACCATAGCGACTAGGTAAACTATTTACCCTAAAGTCAATAGTACGTCCCTTAAATACTTTACGAATACGACCATCTTGAGCTTGCCGTCGTTCAGCAATGTCTAAGTTAGCAATAATTTTGAAGCGGGAAGTAATAGCTGGGATAACTTTTTTCGGAAACCGAAAATATTCTTGCAATACCCCATCTTTACGCATCCGAATTCTGATAAATTCCTCTTGGGGTTCCACATGAATATCTGATACTCCCTCAGTCAGAGCTTTCACTAAAATTACATTAACAGCCTTAATCACAGGAGCATCTTCAGCTTCAGAGATGCTTTGTGCTATGTCCTCTACCGCATTCTCATCTTCAGCTTCTTCTAATTGCTGAGTCTCAAAAAATCCTGACTCCAGCTCTAACTCTTTTTCTTCTGCCTTTTTCGCAGCAACAGCGTCCTTTTTCGTTTGCTCGTCTAAGTAGTAGTTAATTAGGTGTTGATAATCTTCTGGAGTAATGACCAGACGCTGTAAAGTTAATCCACGATGTCTGAGAATTTTATTTTTCAGTTCATCTAAAGCTTGGAGGTTATCAGGGTCGGCCATTGCTACCATCACAAAGGGTTGCTGTTTTTCATGTTCATTCAGCAAATTTGACGGCAGTGAATCTCCAGCAAACTTCTCTAATTCCTCAACGAATGTACCTTGTGAACCAATTCTTTGAGTCAAAACTTTTAACATTTGGTTTTTATCTATTTTGCCAGCTCGGACTAACTGATTTGCCAAATGAGTTTCGTGGCTAAATAGTGGTATAATTCGGTTACGACGACAAGTTTCTATCGGAATTACTGTGTCAATGAGATAACATACTTGTTGTGGTGGAATTTGAGTTATTTCTGGGTCAAAGGCAGCTACACCATAGAAAATCATTAGTTCAAATAGCTGCTGCTTTTTGTAATGCCTCAGTAATTCTGGAGGTAAAGCTTGTCCTGTTAGAGCTTGGAGCAGATCTGTCAAAGATTTACCGGTTTTACGGCTTTCAACTTGACATTTTTGGAATTGTTCAATGTTGACATAGCCTGCTTGAACCAGTTTATTCCCAAAAGGAGAAAGATTGCTAAGGGCAACTATAGCGGTGCGTGAATTCCGTGAAGAGGTTTGGGCCATGGCTGATAAATTAAATTCTCCTGAATCTAAGTATTCCCTAAGTTTTTGATGAAATTTACACCAGCTTAACAAGTCGTTAACTTAGTTTACTGATTAAGTATTTCCTGTTTCCTGGTTTAATATTATTTCTGGTGAGTATTTGAATAGCTTTAGTTAAGTTAATCTAGGGATAGTCTACAATTATACAAAACTCCTAAATTAGAATTAAGGCCAGTAATTACCATGTTACTGTAAAAACCCTAGCAATTTAATTCACATAGCATAGAAATACTTTCTCTTTTGTTTGATATAGCAGCTACAATCAGCTATAGCCAGTAAAAATATCGACCAGAAAAATGTTTTGGTTAATATAAAATAATTCGGTATAATCTAAAACTAGAGTCAAGAAATCTCCAGGGACACAATGTTTACGAAAAACATCAGGCCATAGAACTAGGAAAGCCTATTATTTATTGTTGAGGTCTCAGGAACTACTTCAGAGTGACTGAGATAGTATTGCAATCTATGTTAATTTTAAAGAATATCCTAACTATTATATAATAGACTAATGTTAATGGTTGACCAGTTCAACAACCTTAACCTTTTCTAGTTTAAAATCTGTAAAAGAGTCTTTGTCTTTAGTATAAGTAAGTTTTTTTAAGAGTGATAACCATAATTTTATTTGTGACATAGACTTAATTAGTAATATTAGCAATTTTTTAGTAAAGAAATA
>NZ_JAAHGK010000039.1:0-14372 GCF_010672505.1 Okeania sp. SIO2B9
ACCCCAGAAATGCTGAAGCAGGGATTAGTGCAGAAGATACAAAGCGTCACCCTCGTTACTACTTGCCTGTGAGAACTATCGTATTATGTCGATAAATTGCGCAAATTGTTAACTAAGTCGAAACTCTCCAAAATTCCCAATAACTGTGCTTCACTCAACTGGTCGATCCCCAACTTTTCGGCCTTCTGTAACTTAGAACCTGGATCTTTTCCTACCACAACAAAATCAGTCTTAGAACTCACCGTACTTGTCACCTTACCACCAGCAGTTTCAATCAAACTCTTTGCCTCATCCCGCTTCAAGGTTGGTAAAGTTCCCGTTAACACAAAAGTTTTGCCTGCTAAAAATGCACTTTGCTCTTTTGCCACATTGCCCGTATCTGTTCTTACATCCATCACCACTCCAGCATTACTCAGACGTTCTACCAACTTCTGATTAGCTGAAACCTGAAACCACTGTTCAACTGATTGAGCAATTTCTGGACCAATTCCATAGACTGCTTCGATATCTGTCGCCTTTGCCTGTGCCAACTGTCCTACATTGGAAAACTTCTGAGTTAATAACTCTGCATTTACGCTACCCACATGACGAATACCCAAACCATAAAGCACCCGTGGCCAAGATTTGCTTTTGGAACTAGCGATCGCATCCACCAATTTACTGGCCGACTTTTGTCCCATGCGTTCGAGGGAAGTCAAACTTTTGACAGTTAAATCATATAGATCGGCCACCGACTCAACTAAACCACTATTGACCATCTGCTGTACTAATTTTTCCCCCAAACCATGAATATCCAGAGCACCTCTAGATGCCCAATGTACCAAAGAACCCCGAAGAATAGCAGGACATGAAGAGTTGATACATCTCATTATTGCCTCATCGGTAGGTTTGACCGCAGGTTGACTGCATTCTGGACAGTGAGTAGGCATTTGAAATAGTTGAGCATTTGTGGGACGTAGTTCTGGCAAAACTCGTACTACTTCTGGAATAATTTCTCCTGCTTTGCGGACTATTGCAGTATCTCCAATATGTAGATTTAGTTCCGCCAGGCGATCGCTATTATGTAGAGACGCCCTTTGTACTGTTGTACCTGCTAACTGGACAGATTTTAATTCTGCCACAGGGGTAAGTGCCCCAGTACGGCCCACTTGAATTGTGACTGCTTCGACAATGGTCGGGACTTCTTCAGCAGGATATTTAAGAGCGATCGCCCACCGAGGAAATTTTTGAGTAAATCCTAATTTTTTTTGTAGTGGTAAAGAATTAAGTTTAACTACAACTCCATCGGTTAAATAGGGCAAATTTTTTCGTTCGGTATCCCAATATTTATAGTATTTTTGAATGTCATCTAAAGATGAGCAAATTTGACGATGAGGATTAACTTTAAAACCTAATTTTTGTAGTAATTCTAAATATTGCCATTGAGTAGAAAGTTGAGATAATTTTGAGTTAATTTCAGATTTTATATAAAGTGTATAAGCGAAAAAATCTAGTCGGCGTCGAGCAACTATTTTTGAATCTAATTGTCGCAAAGTACCTGCTGCTGAATTACGGGGATTAGCAAATAGTGGTTCTCCTATTTTTTCTCTTTCTGCGTTGATACTTTCAAATACATTAATTGATAAAAAAGCTTCACCTCGAACTTCTATTATTGAGGGTGGATTATCTATTTTTAGTTTTAAGGGAATACTTTTAATTGTTTTGACATTTTGAGTAATATCTTCTCCTGTAATTCCATCTCCACGAGTAGCTCCTCTGACTAACAAACCATTTTCATAAGTTAGAGCTAAAGCAGAACCGTCAATTTTTAGTTCACAAACATAATCTACCGTATCAGGATGGGGATCGATTTCTATTTGACGTTGCCAACGTTCTTGCCAATTTTTTAATTCCTCAATATTAAAAGCATTTTCCAGACTATAAAGAGGAATATTATGTTCAATTGATATAAATTTAGTTGCTGGTTTTTCTCCCACTCTTTGGGTAGGACTATCTGGAACAATTAATTGAGGATATTGGGTTTCTAATTCTTGTAATTCTCGAATTAGGCGGTCGTAAACAGTATCTTCCATAATAGGGTTATCAAGCACATAGTAAGCATAGCCAGCTTCTTGAAGTTTCTGCCTCAATTGTTGAGCATGCTGCTCTAATTCTGGTGTTAACTTTGCCATGTTTTTTTCTCCTTAGACCCAATATTTTGATCGTATTCTCAATACCGATATTTATTTGATTTTTTTTGTTATAGCAGAAGGAAAAAAGAAAAATCTTACGTTGTCTGAGTTTTAAGCTTTTGATATGTCCGCACCCTTTCCTTTGACTGCTATATACCAAGAGGAATAAACGAGTGCATAGAAGTGTTGCGGAAGTTCTCCCCCTACAATTAGTTGATACAAAAATTGATGTATAGTATTAATCCACAAGAAATGGTTTTACTCCTGAAAATCAAATAAGTAGAAGAACCTATATTGAGTTAAAAATTTATCTAACTTTGACGATATAATTCCTCTTTAGACATAAAGTAAAAGTGCTTTTTTACATCTTTAAATAAATCTCATCAATAAATTTAAAGTGTTTTAGCTCTTCAGTTTTGCTGCTTTAAAATAGCTATCAGATACAAGCTAAAAAGCATAATTAGGGTTTGCGCTCAAAAGTATTTTAGTAGGGGTAGGAGACAGGAGACAGGAGACAGGAGACAGGAGAAATGGATCGGGAGCGAGGAAGTAGGAGTAAGAATTGTAAGAATGATTTTTCTGCCCAACTATGCGCCTAAAATACTAACTTTTTGAGCGTTTTAGACTGAAACAGGCGCACTTTTTTCGTTCCCAAAAAGGCACTTGTCTTTATATGTCAATGCTTTTATATTTAATCAGCAAGCCCTAATTATCCAGTATTTTTACTATACAGCGCTTTTCATATTAATCAACCACATCGTCACAATCATGCGCCCTATAGGGAGGTTTCATGAACGTCCCGACTCTACTCCCTACTGTGGTCTACCGAAATTAAAACCGCTGTAAATGAGATATATTATAGGTTCTCAGTTTGTTTAGTTATAGCTGTATTCTTGATAGTAAAACGATCTTAAATAGGTCTATAAACTATTACTAGAAAATTCCCAAATCTACTAATAATTATTTATTTACTGTCAAACTTATAGCATTTTTTAAATAGATAGGCCACAGTTAGCAAAGTATTATCCTGCTCCGTGCTCCCTACTCCCTAAACCAAAATAATTTTGTAGTCTAGTTAAATAGAAAAGCGCTGTAATTGCAGTCTTGAGATGATTAACTCTAGTAAAAATTAGTGATTTTCATTTATCTGACTTTTTAAATGTTGGTCTACCAAAAAATTTACTTTTTTTGTTATACCATTTCTCCATGAAGTTGTACTTAAAAAAATATGATAAAATCAGTTTGATAAAGTATCAGCAACAATTATTAAGTGCATTATTACAAATAAATGGTATGAGAAATTAACTAACATCGCCAATACTTATCTAATCTTATGAGATGATTTTATTGTACTTTAAAATAAAATTATTTGTATTTAATAAATAGTTTCTTAGTCTGTTTTAATTCTACTGATTGGAAATGACTGTCTAGTTTACTGTAAATTTAACCTATATATAGAACATTAAATGAATGAGCAAAGGTCAATTTGAGCGAAAAAAAAGTTCTCAACCCTCCCCTTTTAAGCTATCCATTACCCACATCTTTAGTTAACATAAAACTTGATAAAATAGACAAGTTATGTGTAAGTCTTTTAGAGTCTTTTTCCAGAGAAAAGTATATTGAAAAATACATTTTTTTGAGAACTGTAGACAAGATTCTTATATCATATTCGGTTGAATACTTATAAATAAATGTTGTGAGTCCTCAGGAGTCAAGAGTCAGGATTCAGGAGGAAAAAAAGGAGAAAAAGAGGAAATATTGGAGAATAGTATTGATAATTTCAGTATTTCTTTGGTACCGTCAGTACTCTCAGTCCTTAAATTTTATTTATAACTGATTATCCAAACATAATATTACTCCCCACTCTCCCCACACTCCCCACAAAGTTTTCAGGAGTTTCGTATAAGGAATAGGATTTTAAGAGGGGATAAAAGCATTTTAAGAGGGGATAAAAAAGAAAATTATGCATCTTCTAGCTTCCCTATTGCAGCAGGTACTGTTAACTGTTAACTAATAACTCAATTAACATCTGGTTCTATTTAACAAATCTAATCTTTGGCCTAAAGCTTAATTCCAATGTCTTTTCAAAGGCTATAACTAAATTATGTATTGTGGTTATTTATTAAATCTTAGATTGGATTCTATACCAGTGACTTACCATCGTGCAAACTAACTCAAATCACATCTAATTTGAATTACATAAATTAATTATATTGATTGATAGTTTTTTTTGTGAAAATCATATTTTTTCTAGTTATAAATTCAAGCCTAAAATTTCACTAAATTTCTTTTTATTCACTGGTGTTGTTTTGGGAATATCTCCATTCGTGTAACTTTTATTCTTGGCATCTAGTAATTTTGTACCATTAGTTTTTTCCTTTGGTTCATGTTCTACCTGAAACACATTTGCGTAGAGATTAGCAATAATTTGTTTGCCACTTTGAGTCAATTCTAAATAATTAATAGCTGCCGGAATATAAGGATAAACCCCATCCCAATAAAATTTTGCATAGCTACGTCTTAGATCCGCTGGAGATTCATAACCCAAAACCTTATTAGTGCCAACTTCTTCAAATTCATAGAATAAAGCACCAATTTTCAGCAAATAATTAGGGTCGCTTAATTGACCGATTAAATCTGCTGCTCTTGATAATCCAGAAAAATTATTTCTATCTTGATGAGTTTCTGCCTTAGGAATAGGAAAACGAGTTAGTTCAATATTACGTTTAATTTGATCTGCATCAATTAGTCGATGACCACCAAAACGTTCATCTATTACTAATTTACCTCGATCCACATGATAAGGAGTAAGACTAGCTGAAGTAGCACCATCTGCCAAAGAAACCATTCCATCATTGATTCCTGTAGCATATAAACTTAACAATTCTTGGTCCTCTCGACAAACTCCTTTAACATAACCAATATCGTGGCACAATAATGAAATAATATAATGTAACCAATCTTCGGGAGACACCCCACCTTCACGAATGTGCTTACCCCGCAAAATTTCTTGCCCGACAAGAGTAACTAACATTGTATGTTCAACGTTGTGATATAAAGCATCACAATTAGCAATATTTTCTAGAGCCATATTTCCTGCCCAGGCAATAATTTCTGGATAGTTTGGCTTAAAACCACCATAAGTACGATGGTAACCTGCTTGTAACTCTTTTACGAAAGCATTTATTAATATTTCTGTTGCATTTAACATTATATTTATTTGCACTCCAGTATTAAGTATTATTCTAATAGCTCGATCTATGGTCATTAGCTATTAATTTGTCAATTCATAAATTCATGATTCACTAGCTTTTCTCATTACTTGCAAGTCTGAATACCAAAAAATAATTTTTTTAGCTTTGATTATTATTATCGACTTAGTTTAAAATTAGCAGAAATCTATAGCTTCGCCAAAATAATTTCTCAAATAAGGACATTGAAATTCATCAGAAATAGGAATAGACCTTTAGAAGAGTCCTTTAATCTTATAAAATAGGCAAACTTAATTGATTCAATAAGGGAGTAACTATTAGACATCTCCAGAAAAGTGGCAACAGGCAACAGCTCCGGAAAGCAACAGGGAGAAATAATTGATAATTTATGGATAAGAATTAATTTTATTTTTGATTTTTACCAGATGTCTATTAACAACACCTCAGACTGCTATATAATACTAAATTAAGTTTATAGAGTATCCTTTTATATAAATGGGGAGACAGGGTATAGGGAAGATGAGGAGAGGGTTAAATCTGATCATCTTTAATAATCAGATTTGGTATAAACTAGAATGAATCAGAAGACACAAGACAGGAGTAAGAATAAATTAGTGGGCAATCAAACTTAAGACCAGCAAATAAGTCATCATATTTGCTGAAGGTCTTAGATCCATAGGAATTAAAAATCACGACTCCTGACTAGTAAATCTCGCCAATCTGAAAGTATCCCAATATCCTCTTTTAAAAAATAACTTTAATTACGACCAGGTTTATTAGGCTCTGACAAAAATAACCAAGCAATTCTTTTAGGGTTGCAGATTATGGAATAATATTGCCAAAAATTAGTTTAAACTTTGACAGGACTTACGCAAGGACACTATATATAGTGTTAATCTTTAAGACTCTCTCTAGATTTGCGATCTAAACTCCGTTTCCCTAACAACATCGACTATTTGAAATCCAAACCAGTCAATATTCCTCAGACTACTATCTTACTTGATTATGGATACCACCCTGAAAAGATCATAGAGGAGTTAAAGAAAATTTATCTGGCAATTATGACTAAGATTAGGTTTAAACTATCGCCAAAACCATCAAAGTTAGAGAAAGAGAATCTGGGAAAAAAAGGGTTTGTTACTGTTCAATCCTGGTGGGTGATGGAAAGAACCAATTCCTGGATTGAGAGGTGTAAAAGCTTGACTAAAAATTTTGTTTGCGCAGCATTCCCCAGGAAAAGAACCCTGGAAAATGCTACTGCCAAGTAAATTATGTGTTTTATTCGACTAATGCTTCAGAGATTGGCGATCGCCTAAATTTTGAGAGATACGCTCAGGGGTTCTATAAAAGTGTGACCGGAGAATGGATAGTCACAACCTTTTGTGAGAGAAACTATATTGAAAAGTTTGATCGGGAAGCTCTGGGATGGTTGGGTTGAAAAGAAGATCAACTCAGAGATCAAACCAGTATGATGCGTCATTTGATCTTAGTGTTTGTTGCCTATACTTTCATTGTTTACCAACAATTAATAGCAAGCCACAGCAGATAATGATTATGGCAGCACTCCCATAACAGTTGATTTTGCAGATGGAGAAACAGAGAAAACAATTAATATCTCTATTGTTGATGACAGTGAGCAAGAGGATGACGAAACAATTAATCTAACTTTATCCTCCCCTACAGGAGGAGCCACCCTCGGCACTGAGGAGACAGCGGTGTTAACAGTTGTAGACAATGATGCTTCTTCTCCAGATAATGGTAATAGTGGTTCACCATTGCGTATAGAAGCAGAAGATATGACTCTAAGTGGCTACAAATCTGAATCCAGAAGTGTAGCTTCAGGTGATGCAGTAGTCTCTGTATCCAGAAAACACACACAAGGTAGTGCCACAACTCAGTTTACAGGAGATACAGGTACATACAATGTAGTAGTAGGTTACTATGATGAAAAAGATGGTCAATCTTCTGTTTCAGTAGAAATTGGTAATCAGACCATTGATTCCTCGGTATTTGACCAAGATTTGGGTAATAGCTCGGTGAGTAGTAAAAATTTTGTAGAGCGGACTATCGCTACAAGTCTACAGATTAATAATGGAGAAAACATCACCCTTAACGGTGAAAAAGAGGGAGGGGAGAGGGCAAGATTTGATTACATTGAATTTATCCCTGTTGCAGCGCCAGAGCCAGCACCAGCACCAGCACCAGAGCCAGCACCAGCACCAGCACCAGCACCAGAGCCAGCACCAGGAACATTATCCTTTAGCGACACCACTTACAGCATAAATGAAGATGGTACTACTCAAGGTGCCGTCATAGTTACTCGTAGCAGTGGCAGTGATGGAGCAGTCAGTGTGACAGTTACCCCCTCTAACGGTACAGCAACAGCAGATAATGATTATGACAGCACTCCCATAACAGTTGATTTTGCAGATGGAGAAACAGAGAAAACAATTAATATCTCTATTGTTGATGACAGTGAGCAAGAGAATGACGAAACAATTAATCTAACTTTATCCTCCCCTACAGGAGGAGCCACCCTCGGCACTGAGGAGACAGCGGTGTTAACAGTTGTAGACAATGATGCTTCTTCTCCAGATAATGGTTTAGGTGGAGATAATACTTTTAACGGTGGTCCTGGTGATGATAATTTCGTCAGTAGTTCTGGTAACAACAGCTACGATGGCGGTGAGGGTCAAGATACAGTCATCTATGCTAGCAACAAGACCAGTGGACTTATTGCTAGCATAGATGACTGGTGAAGTCAGCCGTAAGTTTGAAACTTGGTCTGAAGACTTTAAAATTTTACCTCTAGGCGACTCTAACACTAGCGGATATCCTAGTGATGCCAGCAATGCTGGCTATCGTAACGAATTATGGAGGTCTTTAAATGGTGCTGGCTACAATATAGATTTTGTTGGTACAGCATACAGTGGTCCTTCTGATATTGATCAAGACCACGAAGGTCGTGGTAAATTCACTATTAATCAACTTACAGATAACGCCAGTAAAGCTCGAGGTAAAAATCACCCATCAGTGGCAAGATACACAAATATTGAAGATACCTTAGCCACTTATGATCCTGATATGGTTTTATTGATGGCAGGTACAAATGATATTAATAAAGGGGATAGTCCAGATACTGCTCTTGCAGACCTTGGTGATCTGGTAGATCGAATGAACACAGCACTACCAGAATCACAAATTTTAGTTGCATCTATTTTGCCAAACTTTAGTAACTCGGACAGAGAAGCGAGAACTGAGGAGTTTAACGAGCGAATACCTAGTGAAATAGTTGAACCCAGAAAATCTAGTGGACATAATGTACATTTCGTAGATATTTTTAATACACCTTTAGAGTCTAGTGACATCACTAAGGATGGTTATCATCTGACAGCTAGTGGTTACGATAAGATAGCTGAAGTTTGGGAAGATGCTATTATCAATACGGTTGTCGCTAAAGATACTTTAACAAATATTGAGAACTTGATTGCTTCTGATGGTGATGATGAACTTATAGGTGATAATTCTGCCAACCAACTTACAGGTGGTCTTGGTGATGACACCCTAACTGGTGGTGGTGGTAATGATGTATTTATCTATAGTCAAGGAGATGGAACTGACATTATTACAGACTTTGAAGTTAATAACGATAAACTTGGATTATCTAACGGTTTAACTTTCAGCGAATTAACGATTGAAAATGCAGGTACAAGCACTGAAGTTAAGGTCACCCTCACTAATGAAGTTTTAACTGTACTTGAAGGGGTAATAGCAAATGACATTACCTCCAGTGATTTCATAACAGTCTAATATCATGTTCGGATGATCACTTATAATAAAGCCAGAATCATTACAGTAGCAGTATTCAAACTTTATGGCCAAAAAGATGGCGTTCGCAAACTACCTTTATGTTCAAACGATCGCTTATAATTGAACAGCCCTAGTTTGAGGCCACCAATGGAAGCAAGTTAGTCCTTGTATTAAATCATGCTGTTTCATTAGTTGTTGACACCGAAAGACTAATAGTTCTTCAAGTTCATCTAAAGAAAGGGGAGAGCTATTGGCCACAACTTCATTAGTTAAAGGCCACAAACCTTCTGCTGGTTGTAGTTCTGGTGACTTGGCAGGTAAATAGATTAAATCCAAACCCTGTGGTATCTTCAAACTATGACTGGTATGCCAACCGGCTTGATCGATGACCAGTAGAACTCTTTTATTCTTTCCCAGACCATATTCAGTGGCAAAATCATCTAAAAACAGGACTTACGTAAGGACACTATATATAGTGTTAATCTTTAAGGCTCTCTCTAGATTTGCGATCTAAACTCCGTTTCCCTGGCTCTAGAAACAGTAGGAAAAACATTTTCCTGTCTAAAAATCATTATCATATGAAATCCGGTTATACAGTTATCTCACTTTCTACTTCCATTAAATACAGACATAAAATGCCGGAATATCCCAAGATTTTTCCCACTCTCATCCTGACTTTCTCACTACTTTCTCACTACTTTCTCCTGACTCCTGACTCCTGACTCCTGACTCCTGACTTATACGATAACTAATTATCCGGATACTGTATCACTTTATGTCTTAACCAATCTATACTATTACTATAAATATAAATATAAATATTATTCACAAAGAAGTTATTCGGTAAAGTTTTATGGTCACGGCAACACAAGAAGACCTTTTTAACGGTGTAATCGATCTGTTTAGTTTTTTTGGGCCTTCGATTATTGATGAATCAATGCCAGGAGGGGGTAACGATACCAATAGAGGTGGTAATGGCGATGGGAGTGGTAATAGCACAAGCACCGATGGAAGTGGGAGTTCTGGAAATCAATTCAATGAAATTCTCGGCACAGAAGAGGATGAGAGTATCAATGGTACAGCAGGAGCAGACCTCATTATGGGAATGGGAGGTCGAGATTCTATAGAAGGTAGAGGCGGAGGAGATAGAATTTTTGGAGAGGGAGATAATGATACTTTGCTCGGAGGTGAAGGTAATGATTCCCTACTAGGTGGTCAACAACAGGATTCTATTCTAGGGGGTGATGGTAGCGACACATTGTGGGGTGGTAGGAATAATGACTCTCTATTTGGTGAAGAAAATGAAGATACACTTTATGGTAATAAAGGGAATGACCGTCTTTTTGGAGGTTTAGAAGATGATAGCCTCTTGGGAGGTAAAGAAGATGATTCTCTAGATGGAGGTGAAGGTGATGATACTCTAGTCGGCGACCGCGACTCTGATACTTTAACTGGAGGAACAGGAGAAGATTTATTTGCTATTAGTGAAAATACAGGTGGTCTCAGTCCATCAGATGCAGATATTATTACAGACTACAACCCTGAAGAAGACGATCAAATTGGATTAATTAATGGTTTGGAGCGTAGTGACATAGAATTTGAGACAACAGTTGTAGGTGGAGAAAACGGTGTAGCTATTAGGTTGAGGGATGATGAAGAAGATTATCTGGCAATAGTGCTGAATGTTGTAGAAGGCGATCTTGACTTTACTATTATCTAATATCATGTCTCTTTAAATACCCACAATTGAAGAAGGAGACAGGAGACAGGAGACAGGAGACAGGAGGAAAATTACATGGGGATAGTCAACGACCTGCCGCTCCGCGTCTACGCTCCCCCAAGTAATGCGTGAACACCCCCGTTGACGGTGGGGTATTAAACCCACAAAGAAAATGATAACATTGATTAGGGAGTAGGGAGTAGGGAGTAGGGATTAGGGGGAAATTTGATAGATTCTCAAGATAATTGATGAAGATCATTAATATTTACGTCTAATTAATGAGACCTGATATAAAACCAAAGAATATAGCAATGAGCGCTGGTATATTTACAAATTGCAGGAGAGGCCAAATAGCTAAAAGTCTTATATTATCCACAATTTATTCCCCCTGTTGCCTTCCGGAGCTGTTGCCTGTTGCCTGCAGCGCTATAACGAAAAATTATGGGTGGAATAACAATATAATGGGCGTTGCTTAAATGTAATGATAATTAGACATCTCCTCCACCCATAGGGAGTAGGCAGTAGGGAGTAGGCAGTAGGGAACCCACCCGCGGGGCCCGACCGTGGAGGGGAAAGAATTGATAATTTCTTTGGGATATAGATATTGATTTTTTATTCTTGGAGATGTCTATTAGCTGAAGGTAAAATTGAAAAACTGGCATTGCACAGTGACAAATGATTTTAGATTTTTGATGAACAGGATTTTGGATTAATCAATTGCTAAAATGATTAATATTAGGTTTTTTACTCAAAGTCTAAACTAATTTTTGGCAATATCATTCCATAGTGTGCAAACCCATATAATGCAAGGCTTTCTCAATCTCAACAAACCATCTGGCATGACTTCCCATGACTGTGTAGCAAAAGTAAGAAAGTTACTAGGTCTCAAGCGTGTTGGCCATGGAGGAACTCTCGATCCTGCGGCTACTGGTGTCTTACCTATTGCCGTGGGAAAAGCAACTAGATTATTACAGTTTCTACGCTCAGAAAAAGCTTATTGTGGCACAGTCAAATTTGGTGTAATTACGACCACTGATGATTTAGAGGGAGAAATTGTTAAATCTACACTAGCGCCACAGTTAACATTGTCTGATATAGAAGCAGTGCTGCCAAATTTCTTAGGAAAAATTGAACAACTGCCTCCTAGTTACAGTGCAATACAGGTGGAAGGAAAGCGACTTTATGATTTAGCTCGTCAGGGAAAAACTGTTGAAATTCCTACTCGGGTTGTAGAAGTGTCTAGTTTAGAAGTTCTTGAATGGCGGAGTGGAGATTTTCCTGAGCTGGATTTAGCGATCGCTTGTGGTACTGGAACTTATATTCGGGCGATCGCTCGCGATCTAGGTGCTGTTTTAAATACTGGAGGGACTTTAGCTACTTTAACTCGAACAGAAAGTAGTGGCTTTTCTTTGAAAGATAGTCTTACCTTTGAGCAGATGGAAACTCAACTGCAACAAAAAACATTTAATCTATTATCACCAGAAGTAGCATTGGCACATTTACAAACAATAGTTTTAGTTATTGAGGATGCCAAAAGATGGTGTCAAGGTCAACGTTTACCTTATCAAAAAAAATGGGAAATAGAAGACGAAAAAACTGAAAATCCTCTGCGAGTATATAATATTGAAGGTGTATTTCTGGGTATTGGGCAGTTAATCAAATCCGAGGAAAATTTATTATTAGCACCTCAAGTTGTTATTTGTGAATAAGAAGGAAGAAGAAAGAAAGAACAAGGAAGAAGGAACAAGGAAAAATCTGGCTTTGTCTGAGTTTTCAGTTTTTGATATGTCCGCGCCCTTTCCTGCGACTGCTATACCAATTTTTGGCGTTGCTGATTTGAGGTATGAAATTCAACTAGTGGTAAATTTTTAGCCAAAACAATACTGCAAATTATACCTATTTCTTCCTAATTTAATCACCGAAAAACTTGTTTCTACCTACTCTGCTGACTCGGTCCTCCTGACTCAGTCCTCGGTCTTCCTGTGAAATCATACATTTATTCAGCAACCCCCAATTTTTTTTAATTAGACCTCTTGCATAATATCATGTCCGCTGGGGCGCGTTTGTGTAAAACCAAAGATGAATATCTACAGGAAATTTACCTTGTTTCAAGCTTTTAAGCCTTCTTCCCTCTTGCTTCTTGCTTATTCCTTACCTTCACGCTGACAATACCGATGCTACCGGACATGACATAAATCATATCAAATCCATTTGATTGGACATCAAAAAAATCTCCAATCGTCATAACTACGCTCATCAAAGTGATTCTCTCAGCAGGGAAGAAGAGGAAGTTTTAAAGTGTAGAAAGTTTTTTTTGTCACGCTATTATCCGGACATAATACTAGATCAAAAAATCACGAGTTTACCTAACTTATGCAATATAGCTAACTTATCTGAATTAAGAAAATTCCAAATTTCAATTTTTAAGATAAAAAGTCTGAAAATATTACTTTTATTGCCCGTCTTTATGTAGACATTACATTGGCGAATGAAATATCTCCAGACCCACATCAATACCACCTAATTATTCAATAATAATTCAAAGGATTGCCTTAAAGATTTAATATCTCCCACTCTTGCCACTAAAAGGTTTTCCTCCCCAGCATCTTTTAAGCGAGAATTCCAATACTGAATACTATCAGGGTTATTCATCCAAAAATTAATCACTGTTTCGACAACTTTATCTACTCTCCAACCACGATTCGTAGAAACATTTTCAACAGATTTTATAAACACATCTAGAGAACATTCATGGTTTCCTAGATATTCTACAGTTAAGTTTTTTTCTACTTGCAGTTTTTGTTGGTGATTAAAAAAATGTAAGATTGGAGAAATACCTAAAAGTTCAAAAGTATACTGCATTTCTGTGTTTCCTCTCTAATTATTTTTGATATTATAACTATATTTTAGATACATTTAAGTTAGCAGTCTTTCAAGGCGAGTGCTAATTTTTTGACCTCTAATTAATTATTAATCAGATGCAAAATCTTGACTTTATTCTTTAATTTGTCCTCAAAATATAATGGCGTACTTTTAGCACTTATTATCAAAGATTGCTAATAGTTTATCTAGTTAAATTTTGTAGTTTTATCAACTTCTTATTTAGATAATACTAATTTGTCAAACCAGTTTTTGTCAAATTATTTACATTCAAGACAACATTTTATTTACATAACTTTACATTATCTGATTTTTACTTTTTTTATATCTACATTAGATTGTGTAGAAAATCTCTGAAAATTAGAGAAAAGAAAATACTGATAATAATGTCAGACTTGATGATCTATAATTAATTTAGATTTTGTTACGAATGTAGTAAGATTTTATGACTGTAACGATCAAACAAATATTCCTAATTTAATTCCCAGTTGCTTTATTCCTCAAAAATATTCTCACAGCTTAATTAAATAGAAATGCTATATTAATAAATTGTGATTTATTAATATTTAGAGTTTTGAA
>NZ_JAAHGK010000390.1:0-5823 GCF_010672505.1 Okeania sp. SIO2B9
TCTCAATTTTTCAATTGCTTTGACCTTCCACAAAATTAATGGCTGTTAACGTAGTTCCTCCGCAGGAGGCTAGCTAATAGCTGACGGCTGTTTGCGCAGCATTCCGCAGGAAATGCTTACCACAGAAGTAATATATTTAGCTATACTGGATAAATAATTAGGGAAATGGCTTTAGAATATACTTGATAAATTGATTGATTTTTTATTTTTATGAAGAACCTAATAAAAATTATCCCTTGGTTAGTTATGGCTGGCTTCGCTTGGTCTCTTGGTTTCTTTTACAATGTTTATTATGGTGGTTTAATTGGTCGGTTACGAGGAATGTACTACAATAAGGTGGCATTAGCAGCGGAGGTGGAAGGGTCAAAAAGACTGATAATTGTTGGTGGTTCGGGAGCGCACTATACTGTCAATTCTCAGTTAATGGGAGAAGAACTTGGTATTCCTGTATTTAATTTTGGCTTGGATGGAAATTTGGGTCTGAATGTAATTTTTCCTACTATTTTGGAGCAAGTTCGTCCAGGAGATGTTGTGCTGATAATTCCTGAATACTTAATGCTATTAGATGAAGATGGATTAGGCGATCGCTCTACTTACTTTGGAGTAGCTATTGGAAAACCAGGGTTAGGAGGGGTACCACCTAAGCAGTTTGCTCAAGATACTTTTGGTTTGGGCGTACCTAGTCTTAGACAATTGACAAAATCTACTATAGATATAGTTAAGCAAGTAGAAGTTTCAGGTTATTATGCCGATCCTATTACAGACTGGGGAGACCCGACTAAAACATGGGAACGCAAAAGTAAATGGTGGAAATTGACAGTTAACAAACCCGTTACTCCTCATTCAATTGCACGAATTAAGCAATTTAGAGAAGAGTTAGAAGCTAAAGAAGCAAGTTTAGTCATATCACTGCCTATCATTTATGCCAGTACAGATGAAAGAACTGTGAAAAATGTGGAGAAAACTGCTGAAGAGTTAGGTAAAATTGCTCCTCTAATTACTGACGAAAAGTTAAATTTATGGACTGACGTTAACTTGTTTGCTGATACTCACTACCATCTTAAACCAGAAGCAAAAGTTATACGTTCAAAAGAATTAGTTGAACAACTCCAACCTATAATTCAATCGACAATAAGTAATAAATAAGGTTTTAATTACCCCCTTTCTTTGTTTTTCAAGAGGGAAAAGGGAGAAAGGCTTAAAAGTCTGAAAAAAAACTTCAATTTATTCTAGATATTCACGCTTAGGTTGACACAAGCTATACCAACCAACGGTAATATAAAACCCGCTTGAAAAGTGGTCATTACGACAATAGGAAGCAATCTCGCGCAACTCCTGAGATTGCTTCTTTCCACGCTATACGACTTGGATTCTATATAAGAAGGGTTTTGTTATCTAGAAAAGAAAGACCGAAGAACCGAAAAATCTGGCTTTGTTTGAATTTTAAGCTTTTGATCTGTCCTAACCTTTCCTTCGACTGCCATACCTTAAGATACCCCCTAATTTTCCCCTTCATATCAAATCAGGTTAAATACCCTCACAATCAATAGCTTAAAACCCTGATTATTACCTTATTGTATCTATGTGCAATTAGGCGGATTTAATATCATTTATTGCCCAAATTCCGCAGCCAAAACATCATCATTATCATCAGCAAGAGTCGCAACAATAGTAATTGCCCGAGAAATTTCTCCTGGAGATAATTCTGCTACAGTACGAGTTGCCAGAATTACAATTTGATTATCCACAATAGCAAAATGAGATTCCATGGTCGATAACCAATTCATTTCCAATAATCTACGCATTAACTCGGGTTCATTTTTTGCTGGTAACTTCAGAACATAAGACCAGACATCAAAAGTATCATCATCTGTTTCTCCAGTCAGTCTGACATATACTTCCACACTACCATATTGAAATTTCCATAAATGGCCTGCTTCATTATTGGCCACCATCACTTTTTGATCTTCTGCCATATTGGCAATAATTGTTTCAATCTCTTCTATGTAGCTGAGACTGGTATCATTTTCAGTTATTTCTATATTATCTTCTTCGGTAGAAGGATTATCCACAGAAGTACTATCAGGGTTGTTAGTAGTCATAATTTATACCTATAGAAAAATTATCTATTACCAGTTTAAGTCCTGAACCTATCCTAATTACAAACAAAGCTATAATGCTATCCACAATTAGTAATCTATAGCTATGTCCAAAGCAGAAATTAATTTTCCTTATTTTGACAAAATCTTGGCCAATTTAGAAGATGAAGCAACTAAAACTATCTTTGGAAACCACGTTCACTGGGGTTATTGGGAAAATCCTAATTGGGCAAAAAATACTGCTGAAGATTTTGCGATCGCGACGGAAAAGCTATCACAAAAGGTTTATCAAGCTGCTGATATTAAGGATGGTATTTCTATTTTAGATGTGGGTTGCGGTTTTGGCGGTACAGCTGCCAGTATTAATAATAATTATTCGGAGGTAAAAATCACGGGATTAAATATAGATGAACGGCAATTAAATGTAGCTAGAAAACAAGTTCAAGCTTGTGGTGATAATTCTATTGAATTTGTGCAGGGAGATGCTACTAAAATGCCTTTTCCTGATAATTATTTTGATGTGGTTTTGGCGGTAGAGTGCATTTTTCATTTTCCTAGTCGTTCTGCTTTTTTTCAAGAGGCAAAAAGGGTTTGAAAACCAGGTGGTAAAATTGCTTTGTCTGATTTTGTTCCTACTGCCACAATCAATTTTTTTGAACCTGTAGTTAGATTGTTTATCAAAGACTTGGGTGCTGAAACTTACGGTAATGTTAATTTTTTCACTATTGCTAAATATCAAGATTTAGCAAGAAAAATGGGTTTGAAAAGTTTTCTAATAGAAGATATTACTTTTAATACTTTACCTACTTATAAAATCCTCAAGGAGTTTCCTGTTTTTTCAGATTCTCCAGCTAATCAGAAAACAAATAATATTTTTGAATGGGTGACACGGTTGGGGTTACTACGTTATTTAATTTTGTCAGCTAGCATGGAATAATTTTCCCATTTTCAATTGAGGTCTGATAGCAGGCAATAGGCAACAGGCAATAGGCAACAGGCAACAGGCAACAGGCAACAGTGGGAAAAATATTTCCCGAGCTCAGGTTTATTATCAGCATAAGTCTTAACCAACTCATTCTTTGTTATTGGATGTGTGCTTAAGAAAATGAAATGACTATTGCGACATCCGCAACAGAGAGGGGAAGTAGGTATTTTCTCCACCACACACCTCAAATTCTGGTGCTTAAGAAAATGAAATGACTATTGCGACATCCGCAACAGAGAGGGGAAGTAGATATTTTTGCTCATCACACACCTCAAATTCTGGTGCTTAAGAAAATGAAATGACTATTGCGACATCCGCAACAGAGAGGGGAAGTAGGTATTTTCTCCACCACACACCTCAAATCTTGGTGCTTCACAAAATGAAATGGCTATTGCGACATCCGCAACAGAGAGGGGAAGTAGATATTTTTGCTCATCACACACCTCAAATTTTAGTGCTTCACAAAATGAAATAGCTATTGCGACATCCGCAACAGAGAGGAGGAGTAGATATTTTTCCCATCACACATCTCAAATTCTGGTGCTTCACAAAATGAAATAGCTATTGCGACATACGCAACAGAGAGGAGGAGTAGATATTTTTCCCATCACACATCTCAAATTCTGGTGCTTCACAAAATGAAATAGCTATTGCGACATACGCAACAGAGAGGGGAAGTAGATATTTTTGCTCATCACACACCTCAAATTCTGGTGCTTCACGAAATGAAGATTCGGGAGAATAAACTAAAGATTCAAAACCTCAACCTAGAATTAAACAGCCTTGCTCTGAAGCATTCTTCCTCAATCCTAAATTTATTTTCAACAAATAATAATTAGGGTCTGCTGAAAAAATTGGTTGGTGGGAGTAGGAGACAGGAGACAGGAGTTAGGAGTTAGGAGAATTTAGAGGAGGTATTCGGAAAAATTGTAAGAGTGATTTTTGTGCCCAACTATGCACCTAAAATACTAACTTTTTGAGCGTTTTAGACTGAAAACCAGGCACTGCAATTCGACCCCAAAAAGGCTAAAGTCTTTATATGTCAATCCTTTGAGATTTAATCAGCAAGCCCTAATTAATAATTACCTCTCCTAAAAAAGAAGAGGATTGACTAAAAAGAAATTTTTTTCTTTTTTCTCCTTTAAAAGAGAGACTTGAAACCTTAATTATGCGACAAAATTGATTGTCAAAATGTAAGTATTTCCTATTCAACAGGTTTATAACCCACCCAATACTTACTAACGAAATGAACTTCAGTGGCGATATTAATAAAACCTACTTTCTCCAAACGTTCCTCTAAATTATCTGTAATATAACTCTGATAATAAGGTTCATGGAACATTGCTGGGAAGTTTTTTAACATTGGCGAAAAATCAGGTTCATCAGAAACTTGAATCGAATCACAAATCACAAAAACACCCCCAGGTTGAGTAACTCGAAAAGCTTCCTCTATTACTTTTTGACGTACCATCGGCGGTAATTCATGGAACATAAAAACACAAGTTGTTGCCTGAAAAAAATTATCTCTCAAAGGTAAATCCTCAGCATTTCCTTGTAAAAGTTGAGGCAAATCTCCCAACTCTTCAGATAATAATTGATGAGCTTTTTTTAAATAAGCCGACGATAAATCAACACCATAAAGAGCAGCCTTTGGTAAAGTAGCGCGAATAAACTTTAAAGTTCTACCAGTACCACAAGCAATATCTAAAACTCGTAAATTTTGAGGAGCGATCGCCTCTAAATTTTTCCCAGAAAATAACTTTTCTAATCCCATTTTTAAAGGAGCTAAAATTCGTCGTCGCATGGCATCGGCAGTACCATTAAATAAAATTTCTACCTGCAAATCGTAGAGATTAGCTGATGTATCGCTTAAGTAGCCATCTGTTTGATAATGAAAATTTTGTAAATAATAAGCAGGATAATTTTGAGTATTTATTTGTGGAGAAAATTCTTGATATTTCTTTTGTTTAATTCTATTCCAAACTGTAGGCATATCTAGCCAAATATTAGGATAATAACTGAAAAAATCCGACCAGGGATTATCAAATATAATATTAACTGGATAAATACCATTTTCTCCATCTGCTAAATCTCTTTCCATAATTTTATCAATGCGTTTCTGCATTTTTTGGATAATTGCAGGAGACAAAGGTTGAGTTTTAAACTTAAGAGTTGGATAAACAAAATTTCTCAGTTTAGTAGAAATTTGTTTGTGAGCTAAAGCAAAGTAAATTTTACCTTGTTGAAATGTTTGATGAGTGAATTTTGTAATAGTATCTGACATGATGATAAGTCTAAATAGATTTTGCAAGTTTTGTAGTTTTAGTTCTGGATTGTAACGCAATTATCATATAGCAGAAAAAAGAAGGAAGAAGGAAGAAGGAAGAAAGTTGATATTCTGTTATTTTAGATATTCCATAAGTCAAGAGTAGTAATGGCAGTTGCTATTATTTTGAATAAAAGACTATATAGCAATCTTATTTGACTTGTGAAATATTGTAGATTTTAGGGAATAGGGAACACCGGATCTGGGAGGAAATGAGAAACACCGAAGCAATAAAATTATCACAAATAGACATCTCCAAGAATAAAAAATAAAATCAATTATCCCACATAAATTATCAATTCTTTACCCCTACTGTCTACTCTGCACGGACGTTGCATACAACGTCCCTACTCCCTCATTTGGTTGAGATATCTAATGATTTAGGATAGTATTTTGATTTGAGATGTAAATCT
>NZ_JAAHGK010000391.1:0-5815 GCF_010672505.1 Okeania sp. SIO2B9
GATGCCGCCCACCACGTACCCGGTGAGGCGTTCGGCCACCGCCGGGTCGGCCATCGACGCCTTCTTGCCGCCCGCCGCTTTTGCCAGCGCCTTCAGGTTCAACCGCCGGTCGGCGGGCACGATCGCGACCACGGTCTGCGAGCGGGCGGCGCCGTCGACGGTGGCCAGCAGGGTTTTGAACACCGAGCCGGGATCGAGCCCGAGCGCGGTCACCGCCTCCATGCCGTAGGAGTCGGTGCCGGGGTACGGGAGTGGGATGAGGATAAAGGAGAATGGCAGGAAGTGGAGTCGAGGGACCAACCATTTGAGTCTGGCGATCGCATCCTGGCTTTTGTTAATAGTATGGGTGGTACTCCTATTTCTGAGTTATATATTATTTATCGTAAATTAGTAGAAATTTGCGAACAAAAAGGACTACACATTGTCCGTAATTTTATCGGACCTTATATTACTTCCCTAGAAATGCAAGGTTGTTCTATTACTTTGTTGAAATTGGATGATGAGTTTATTAAATTCTGGGATGCGCCTGTGAAAACTCCGGCATTACGATGGGGTATTTAGGGTTTGCGTATGGAAAATCTTTTTGCTGGGGTAGGAGACAACCCACCCCTCGCCCCTCCCCCTCCCAGGAGGGGAAGGACCGAGTCAGGAGAAGTGGGAATAAGCGAAGAGGTAGGAGTAAGAATTGTCCCAAGATTGTTCTGCCCAAATATTTACAGCGGTTTTCATTTGAGTAGACCACAGTAGGGGCGAATGGCATTTGCTAACGCAAAGCTCCGAATGGCGCCCTTATATCATGTCCGGATAATTAGTGCGGAAACTGCTGTAACTATTGGACAATAGATAAATAGAACATCAATGTTTGACATAAAAAGGCTGAAACTTTTACCTGTAAAAGCTTTGAGGTTTAATCAGCAGAGTCATAACTATTGGACAATAGATAAATAGAACATCAATCATCCCCAAATACAGCGATCGCTTTCTCTGTAGAGTCATAACTATTGGACAATAGATAAATAGAACATCAATCATCCCCAAATACAGCGATCGCTTTCTCTGTAGAGTCATAACTATTGGACAATAGATAAATAGAACATCAATCATCCCCAAATACAGCGATCGCTTTCTCTGTAGAGTCATAACTATTGGACAATAGATAAATAGAACATCAATCATCCCCAAATACAGCGATCGCTTTCTCTGTAGAGTCATAACTATTGGACAATAGATAAATAGAACATCAATCATCCCCAAATACAGCGATCGCTTTCTCTGTAGAGTCATAACTATTGGACAATAGATGAATAGAACATCAATCATCCCGAAACACAGCGATCGCTTTCTCTGTAGAGTCATAACTATTGGACAATAGATGAATAGAACATCAATCATCCCGAAACACAGCGATCGCTTTCTCTGTAGAGTCATAACTATTGGACAATAGTTAACGAAGTCAGAAGTCAGAAGTCAGAAGTCAGAAGTTATTTTTGTAAAGGGAATTTGAGCAACTCTCCAAAAATATTGCGCCAGTCAAGGCGGGGTTGCGCGACCCATGTTATTTTGATAAATAGAACATCAATAATCGCCAAACACAGCGATATAGCTGCGGAATGGATGTTAAGAACGCTACTTTCATGCAACAAAGCCATTGTCAATTGTCAACTATCAATTGGTAATATTAGTATCTCAAGTAGTAATATCAGAAATTGAAACAAAATGACAGTTTCTTCAGAAAGTAAGGTAGGAATTGTACTTGTATCCCACAGTGCAAAATTAGCCGAAGCTGTGGCAGAACTAGCAAAACAAATGACCCAAGAACGAGTACCAATAGCGATCGCTGCCGGAATAGATGACCCAGAAAATCCTTTTGGCACTGATGTTCTGAAAGTACAAGAGGCTATAGAATCTGTTTATACTGATGCAGGAGTTGTAATATTCATGGACTTAGGCAGTGCCATAATGAGTGCTGAAATGGCCATAGAATTACTCCCCCCAGCCCAAAAAAATCATATTAAAATCTGTCCTGCACCTTTGATAGAGGGAGCGATCGCTGCAATAATTCAAGCGTCTTTGGGAGCCAATATTCAACAGGTAATAGCTGAAGCAAATGGAGCTTTAATGACTAAAAGTTCTCAACTTAATGTTGATGAAGCTATCCCAATAAATATTGAAAATACTCAAAATAAAGATGACGAAACACCGTCAGAAAAAATCAAAATTACGGTAAAAAATTCCCTGGGAATTCATGCTCGACCTGCTGCCAAGTTAGTAGCCATAGCTAATAATTTTTCTGCTAAAATTAGTCTGCAAAATTTGACTAAAAATAGTCATCTAGTCAATGCTAAAAGCATTAATCAAGTTATGAAATTAGCAGTAAAAAAAGGGGATGAGATAGAAATACAAGCTACGGGTAATAAAGCTGTTGATGCTTTAAAAGCAATACAAGAATTAATAACAAATAATTTCTATGAAGCCGAAGTAATAGTCAAGAAAACACCAAAAATATTAACTACACCAGATACAAATAATAAATTAGTAGGAACACCAGCATCTCCAGGAATTGCGATCGCAACTGTAGTGCACGCTCGAGCAGAAATTCTAGAAGAAGTTGAAGACTATCCTGTAGAAAATTCAGAGGTAGAGTGGGAATACCTACAGTTAATATTGCAAACTGCTAAACAGGAAATTCAGAGAATAATTGACAGTCTATCTGACCAAAATAAAAGTGATAATAATCAAGCCGATATTTTTCAAGCACACCAATTATATATAGAAGACCCCACCCTGTTAGAGCAAGTACATCAGCTCATTTTTGCACAAAATCGCTGTGCAGCAGTAGCATGGAAAACAGCTATTGAGGAAATGATAGCCACTTACCAAAAATTAGAAGACCCCTACTTGCAAGCGCGTGCCATAGATATCAAGGATGTGGGAGGACGAGTGCTACAACTACTGACAGGTAGGAGTAGAAGAACTCTAAATTTGTCAAAACCTGGTATTTTGGTAGCTCCAGACTTAACCCCCTCCCAAGCAACCCAACTGCAACCAAATTTAGTCTTGGGTATCTGTACTAGCGCTGGCAGTGTTACCGCCCATAGTACGCTGATTGCAAATATGTTGGGTATTCCGATGGTGGTGGGAGTAGGCAGTCAGTTATTGTCATTAACCCCAGGGTCTCAAATTGCCTTAGATGGGGAAACAGGTGAAATTTGGCTCGAACCGAATCAGGCACAGTTGCAGGAGTTACAAGCAAAACAAGCGCACACTTCCAGTACATTTCAACAGCCCCAAGAGGCAATTACTCAAGATGGCAAAAAAATTCCCTTGATGGCAAATATTCTGGGGGTAGCAGATACAAAATTGGCTCTGGAGCGAGGTGCCGAAGGAGTGGGTTTATTGCGGACTGAATTTCTTTATCTCGAACGCAACACAGCGCCAACAGAAGCAGAAGAATATGAAACTTATCGGGCGATCGCTGAAATTCTGGGAACTCGCCCTCTCACTATCCGCACCCTAGATATTGGTGGCGACAAAGTACTTCCCTATATTAAGCAGGAGTCAGAAGCAAATCCTGTTTTGGGATGCCGTGGTATTCGAGAAAGTTTAGATAATCCAGAAATTTTGAGGAGTCAGTTACGGGCAATTTTGCGGGTAAGTCACGGACATAATATTAAGGTGATGTTCCCAATGGTGACATCTGTGCAAGAAGTACGCGCGGCTAGGGAGATTTTGACAGAAGTTGAGCACTCACTTCTAGAACTTCCCTCTTTTCCTGGTGTGGGGAATATAAAAGTGGGAATTATGATAGAAGTACCAGCAGCAGCGATGATGGCTGACCAGTTGGCGCAGGAAGTAGATTTTTTCAGTATTGGTACAAATGATTTAAGTCAATATGTAATGGCGGCTGACCGCACTAACTCAAAAGTTGCTCATCTTGCCGATGGTTTTGAACCTGCGGTATTGCGGATGATTCAGCAAACTGTCATTGCTGCCCATCAGGCTAGCATTTCGGTGAGTGTTTGTGGTCAGTTGGCATCGAGTCCATTAGCAGTACCGATTTTGTTAGGGTTGGGAGTGGATGAGTTGAGTGTAGCTCCACCAGCAATATCTACGGTCAAGAAAGTGATTTCTCAGTTAAATGGGTCTCAGGTAGAAGCGATCGCTCGTGATGTGTTGCAATTAGATGGAGCGAAGTCGGTGAAAGAGTATATTGTTGGTCAACTAGGGCTAGTTATTTTATAGTTGGGAGTGGGGAAGTGAGGGAGTGGGGGAGTGGGGAAGTGAGGGAGTGGGGGAGTAGGGGAGTGGGGGAGATTAAAGGCTTGAAGTAATTTAAGAAATTATCAACAGGACTTACGCAAAGACACTATATATAGCGTATAGTAAGTAGAGCGATTGCTGACGCAAAGCTCCGCTAACGCTATAATAGGTTAAGCGATCGCCTCAAAACAAGTATCATAATCAGGACTTACACAAAGACACTATATATAGTCAGTAATTATGCAAATAAACTGCATATAGCGTTATCACTAAAGGTTGATCTATTTAGCGATCGCTTGAAAAAAATCTAAAAATTTAAAAAGCTTAACTCAAGTAACTTGATATTATTGGGTATACTAATTTAGTGTGCCCAATAATTATTTATCAATATATTTAAGATGAATTTTAATTATTTAAAATATTGTCAGTATTTAATAAGTAGCCAGAAAAATTATACTCTGACAAATCTTGCTGACCATCTCGAAGAAGTTAGCCATGATCAAATTAACCGTCCTGAAAAAAAATCTTGATTTAGGAGCAGAAATTTTGTGGCAAAATGTGCAGGAGAAAATTATAACTACTGAAGATGGTTATTTAATTTTTGATGATACAGTTATCAATAAAAAATATTCCCGTGCGTATTGAACTTGTTCGACGTCAGTATAGCGGTAATGAACATAGGGTAGTTTGCGCTCCGCAAGGCTACGCCAACGTGGAATAGGAATAGTTAACTGCCTATATTTTAATCCTCAATCTAGTTCGATTCTGGATTATAGATTATCGTATATATGCTCCAGAGAGTGATGAAAAGAGTAAAATAGATCATGTAGAATAAATGATGGTTGATGTAGTAAAAAAGAAGAAAATACCAGTAAAAACAGTATTAATGGATAGCTGGTATGCAACCCAAAGACTTATGGCCTTAGTAGATAATTTAGGTAAAATTTACTATTGTCCGTTAAAAAGGAATCGTTTAGTAGACGATACCGGAGGTATAAAAAAATATCAAAACCTGGAATATTTAACATGGAATGAGTGGGAATTAGTATCAGGAAAAATTATTAAAGTTAAAGGTTTCCCTAGAGATAAAAAAGTCAAATTATTCTGGGTTACTGTTTCCACAAATAGAACAGAATATATTGCTACTAACGACCTGAATCAATCCTGTAATGATGACGTAGAGTTTGAAATCCAAACTCGATGGAAAATAGAAGAATTTCACTCCAGAATTAAACAATTAACAGGACTGGAGCGTTGTCAATGTCCTTTGAATCAAATCCAAAGAAATCATATTGCTTGTGCTATGTTAGCTTGGAATTATTTGAAGAAATTGGCAACTATTATTGGTCGAACTATTTATAAGCTTAAGCATCAATTATTATCTAAGTATCTATTCTCTGAACTGAAATATCCTTCAATCAAAATCACACTTATTTAACTTGTTAAAAGTTGAGTTTTGGTTAGAAAATTTAGGGGGATCGCATTAAAATTTAAATAGCGATCACTCTACTTGCTATACGCTATATATAGTGTCTTTGCGTAAGTCCTGATCAAC
>NZ_JAAHGK010000392.1:0-5814 GCF_010672505.1 Okeania sp. SIO2B9
TCCTGTCTTTGAAGTTAATGTTTGCGGGAATTAAAGAAAGTGAGTTCTTCATTATGAAGGAAATTAATACTACAGACCAAAGACGGTTAATGTTGGTTGATGATGACCCTAATTTAATTTTATTAGTCAAGGATTATTTAGAATTTCGTGGGTATCAGGTAACAACGGCAGAAAATGGCCGAGATGCACTAGAAAAGCTGGAAAATGAAATTCCTGAGCTAATTATATGTGATGTGATGATGCCAGAAATGGATGGCTATACCCTTGTGCAACACATCAGAGAAAACCCAGCTACAGAATGGGTTCCAGTTCTATTTCTATCTGCCAAAGGTCAAAGTCAAGACCGAGTCAAAGGTTTAAATACTGGAGCTGATGTCTACATTGTCAAACCATTTGAGCCAGAAGAACTCGTAGCTCAAGTAGAATCTTCCCTGAAGCAAGCTTCTCGCCTAATTAAACATCAAAATTCTGCCATGGTTAGTAATGGGCCAAAAATCAAGGTGCGCAGAAACGTAGAATTAACTCCCACAGAGTTAAAGGTAGTCCAACTTGTAGCCCAGGGGATGGCAAATCGTGACATTGCACAATTGATGGAAGTTAGTCAAAGAACGATTGAGAGTCATGTAAGCAATATGCTTGGTAAAACTGGTCTACACAATCGGACAGAATTAGCTCGTTGGGCGATAGAAAGTAAAAAGGCTTAGGTATAATCACCCAGGAATTGATCGGGGTGTAAGTCTTTATCTTGATGTAATTTGTATATTTGAGGGCTGTAATTTTGTACTGCCCCAGTTTTTCTATATTCCGAATTTTATATATAGCAGTCGAAGGAAAGGGCGCGGACATATCAAAAGTTTAAAACTCAGACAACGCCAGATTTTTCCTGATTACTTCTTCCTTCTGCTATACATAGTTTTTATTAAGTCAATTGTTTTTGATTTGACTGAATTATTAGAATATTGGACGAATCAAATCTTCAAAATATGGCCTTAATGAAAAATTATTGTCTTATATTGAAGATCTGGAAGGGGATCAATTAATTTAATAAGTATAAAAAGTATTTTTTTACAGAAAAAAGACTAAAATAGATAGTATATAACTACTAAAATTATTAAAATTATTAGTAGAGAAAAATATTATCGGTTTATGATATAAGGGTGATTTTTTGCAGTTTAAATCTGAAAAATACAAGTAATAATATTAGTTTATCTAAATTAAAAATAATTGCATTGATGATAGGAATATTACTAAAATAATAGATTTAGACTGAATTATCTAAAATTAATATTAAACTTAAGTTTCTATGAATAATTCCAATAACCGTCTTTCTATATTTGTTGACGGGAATAATATGTTCTACGCTCAACAAAAAAATGGTTGGTTTTTTGACCCTAGAAGAGTATTAGAACATTTCAACAAACCAGAAGTCAAACTAATAAATGCTTTTTGGTACACAGGCTTAAAAGACCCACAAGATCAAAGGGGATTCCGAGATGCTTTAATTAGTTTGGGTTATACAGTACGCACTAAAATTCTTAAAGAATATTATGATGATGTTTCGGGTCGCTATTCTCAAAAAGCTAACTTAGATATTGAAATTGTAGTAGATATGTTTAATACAGTAGACCAATATGACCAAGTAGTTTTATTTAGTGGAGATGGGGATTTTGAAAGAGCTATTGAGCTACTGCGTTCTAAAAATACTCATATAACAGTTGTATCAACAGAAGGAATGATTGCTAGAGAATTGCGAAATGCCACAGATCAATATGTAGATTTAAATGATATTCGCGACCAAATAGAAAAGGCAGAATATTAATTAAGAAGGAAGAGGGAAGAAGGAAGAAAGAAGAAGGAAAAAAATCTCAATTTCTTTGAGAATGCACCAAGTCAGAAGGCAGGAAGCATCAAAGAAAAAATCTATGCTTGAAGACTTAAATATCTTCCTAGAAAACTCACAAAAATTAGACTAAATTTACGTTTAATTTAATTAAAAAACGTTTCGGTCCGGAATGCTCCGCAAATAGTATTTCAGCCTTTAGCAGTTAGCTTTTGATCAGGGGATACGCGACCCCTACTAAAATGAAATGACAACCTAGAAGTCGGGGATTTAAACCAAAGCTTTTAGTACGCTGAAAGCTGAGTGCTGTTTGCAGAGCATTCCGGTACGGAAAATGCTGATAGCTAGTTAATTTAAACTATATTCACTAGTTTGTAAGACAAGGTAAGATCGAAAAAAGCTCAAGGCTAATTGCTGTAAAATATTAAACTATAAGGGAAAAATAATGACAAGTAATCAAGACCGAATTATTATTTTTGATACGACTCTCCGGGATGGGGAACAATCTCCTGGAGCAGCTCTCAATATAGATGAAAAATTGACTATTGCTCGGCAACTATCTCGCCTGGGAGTAGATGTGATTGAAGCTGGTTTTCCCTACTCTAGTCCTGGAGATTTTGAAGCAGTACAAAAAATTGCCGAGACAGTGGGTGTAGAAGGAGGCCCAACAATCTGTGGTTTGGCAAGAACAACCCGTGCAGATATTGAAGCTGCAGGTAAAGCTCTTAAACCCGCAGCTAATGCTCGTATTCATACTTTTATTGCTACTTCCGATATTCACTTAGCTTATAAACTTAAGAAAACTAGAGAAGAAGTATTGGCGATCGCTCCAGAAATGGTGGCCTATGCTAAAACTTTCGTAGATGATGTAGAATTTTCCCCTGAAGATGCAGGTCGCTCTGACCCAGAATTTCTCTATCAAGTATTGGAGGCGGCGATCGCTGCTGGAGCGACTACGGTTAATATTCCCGATACTGTTGGTTATACGACACCTGCTGAATTTGGGGCACTTATCCGAGGTATTAAGGAAAATGTACCCAATATTGACCAAGCTATTATTTCTGTTCATGGTCACAACGACCTCGGTTTAGCAGTCGCTAACTTCCTTGAAGCTGTGAAAAACGGCGCTCGTCAACTGGAATGTACTATTAACGGTATCGGTGAGCGAGCTGGTAATGCTGCTTTGGAAGAGTTAGTTATGGCATTGCACGTTCGGCGACAATATTTTAATCCCTTCCTTGGTCGCGCACCAGAGTCAGAAGCACCACTTACTAATATTGATACTCGCCATATTTATAAAACATCTCGTCTGGTTTCTAACTTGACAGGAATGTTTGTGCAACCAAACAAAGCTATTGTCGGCGCTAATGCTTTTGCTCATGAGTCAGGTATTCATCAAGATGGGGTACTCAAGAATAAGCTTACTTATGAAATCATGGATGCTGAGTCCATCGGGTTGACAGATAACCAAATAGTTTTGGGTAAACTTTCCGGTCGTCATGCTTTCCAAACTCGTCTCAAAGAACTTGGGTTTGATATTTCTGATGAAGAGGTGAATAAAGCTTTCCTCAGATTTAAAGATTTGGCAGACAAAAAGAAAGAAATTACAGATTGGGATTTAGAATCTATTGTTAACAGTGAGATTCAACAACCACCAGAACTCTTCCGTATAGAGTTGGTACAGGTTTCCTGTGGCGATCGCTCTCGTCCCACCGCCACAGTTAGTATCCGGACTCCTAATGGGGAGGAATTGACTGATGCTGCCATTGGTACTGGACCTGTGGATGCTGTATACAAGGCAATTAACCGGGTGGTGAATGTGCCTAATGATTTAATTGAGTTTTCTGTGCAGTCGGTAACTGCTGGTATTGATGCTATTGGGGAGGTGACTATTCGTTTGCGTCATGAAGGACGGGTGTATTCTGGTCATGCTGCTAATACTGATATTATTGTGGCATCAGCTCAAGCTTATATAAATGCTTTAAATCGTTTGTATGCAGCTTTGCAAAGTGATGTGAAGAAAATACATCCGCAAAAGAGCGATCGAGCGGTGGAAGTGGTATAGCGCTTCGCGCAAGTCAGAAGTCAGATTGGGAGGATGGGGAGATGGGGAGATGAGGTGATGGGGTGATGGGGTGATGGGGTGATGGGGTGATGGGGGGATATAACAAGGAACAAGTTGCTGTTTGACTTATGTTGATGATGAACCGTAAGACATAGAAATACTGTTCCCTGTTCCCTGTTCCCTGTTCCCTGTTCACTGCTATAAAGAAAGATTTGGCAATGGCGCTCAGATTGAACATTTATTGATACCGAACCCGAGCGGATTTGATATCAATTATTTCCCCCCACTCCCCTACTCCCCTACTCCCCTACTCCCCCACTCCCCCACTCCCTTACTCCCCTACTCCCTTACTCCCCTACTCCTAGAGCGGAAAGATATGAATTGTCTCCTTTGTTGCGATCGCCACTACCATTCTTAGGATAATTTTGAAAATTTACAGAATGTTGCGGTACACCAATAGCAATACCTTCTTGGTCAAATGCTTGTTTAATTCTGAGGCGGAATTCACGTCCCACAGCAAACTGTTGTATTGGTGCAGTCTTAATCCAAATTTGAATTAAAATACCCGTGTGCGAGATATTATCAACTCCGAGAATTATTGCAGGTTCGAGAATTTTATCTTGCCATTCAGGTTCACTCCGCATTTGCTCTAACACTTCTGCCATCATATTTAGTGCTTTCCTAGCATCTGCACTGTAGGCAATTTCAACTCGAAAGTCTACCCGAGACCAATCTTTTGTCAAGTTTTGCACAACCTCAAAACTACCATTAGGAATAGTAATGAGTCGCCCTTCTGCTCCCCTCAGTTGAGTTAAATAAAGATTTATATGTTCTACAATACCTGTTACATCGCCTATTTGAACTACGTCTCCAACAGCATACTGATCCGTCCATAAAATCAAGCAACCGTTAATCATATTATCTACTTTAGCTTTGAAAACGTAAGTTAATGCTATGCCAAGAATTCCTATTCCGGCAAGGGAAACACCTATTGCTTGTATAGTATATAAAATGGCAATTGAGTATATAACAACACTTGTCGCTTGTTTGAGTGCGCCTGAATAAGTATTGACTCGCTTGGTATATCTTTCAGGTACTAGGGAACCTTGTTGTGCTTGTGTTGCCCACTTATCTAACCAAAAGTCGATTAAGAAGTAAGTAGCTTTATCTGTAATGCTGGCAATTACCCATATTAGTAAAAATTGTACATATTGTGTTAAGAGAAAAGAATATAAAGCCCGAGTTTGTGGGAACATCGCAACAATTAAACTAATTCCTCCCACCCAGATAAATACTTGTGCCCACATTAAAATTTGTTCTAGTAAAACAGTAATATTTTTTTGTTTCTTTAAAAGAAACTGTCGTTTTAGAGAAACTTTTGGCAATGCTGACCAGATGTATTCTAACTGATTCAAAAATGCTAAAGGTGCATTTTCAACCATTGCTAGTAATATACTGAGAGATGTAATTTCTAGGTTTGAATGTAGTAAAGATTCTTTGTTGAAATTAATTGATGATTCTGCTGCTTGAGTATTGGCTGTATTTGCAGTAGATTGATAATTTTCTATAGATTTTTCTTCGGGATTTACTTGTAGAGATTGCTCTAATTCTTTGATTTTTTGTTTGAGCAATTCAATTTTAGCTTTCAAGCGTTTTTGTATCCACTTTAATACCGAGCTAATAATTATCATACTAGCAATAATTATAGAAACTTGAGCGATGATAATATATAGTTTTTTGTTGTAGTATTCTCTTTCTTTTAAAGCATTACTCAATTCTTGAATAATGCGATTTTGCCAGATCTTTGCTAGCTGCAATTCACTATTAGCAAAGTTGGCAACTACGTCATATTTTGTAACTGTGAGTATAGTTTGTTTTGTTAATCCTGGTTGTTCTGGCGCATAAATAA
>NZ_JAAHGK010000393.1:0-5807 GCF_010672505.1 Okeania sp. SIO2B9
AATATCTACAGGAAATGATGGTTTTTTCTTGCGAGGGTAGCCTTCTTCCCTCTTCCCTCTTTCTTCTTCCTTCTTCCTTCTTCCTTACCTTTGCTATACAAGACCGATGCTACCGGACATGATATAAATAGTCGTAACAGCTTGCAAATAAAATAGGTAGTATTAATACTGCCTATTTAACCCACATTCCGCACTTCAAAATGTAGTACAAAAATACCGTAAGAAAGCCTAAACTCCAGACCAAAATTTGTAAGGACAATCTCGCGTAATGGTGAAAATATATATTTTTAATTTCTTCCTCCACTCCCCACACTCCCCTCTCCGCGTCCCCGTGTCACCGCGTCTCCGTGTCAAATCTTAAAAATCTCCCCCACTCCCCACTCCCTACTCCCTCCCCTTCATCCCTTGACCTGCTAACCATCCAGTTGTCCATGCGCTTTGAAAATTAAAGCCTCCTGTAACTCCATCAATATCCAATATTTCACCAGCAAAATATAATCCCTGACAACAACGACTTTCCATAGTTTTAAAATTAATTTCTTTCAAATTCACCCCACCACAAGTAACAAACTCTTCCTTAAAAACCCCTTTACCCTGAACTTGATATTTACCTTGAGTTAATTCTAAAATCAACTTGTTAATAGCTTTCTTTGATAACTCCCCCCAACGTTTTTGCGGGTCAATATCCGCGGCAATAATTAAACTTTCCCACAAACGGCGCGGTAGAGAAAACGGACAACTATTAACGATCGCTTTCTTTTCCTGAGTTTTAAGTGCTAATAACTGTGTTCTTATATCTTCTGAGTTAAGGTGGGATAACCAATTAATCAATAAATTAGCTTGATAGTCATTTTCATGGAGAAATCTTGCACCCCAGGCGGATAATTTCAAAATTGCCGGACCACTTAAACCCCAGTGAGTCAGAAGTACAGGTCCTATCTGTTTTAATTTAGCCATCGGCAGTTGTAAACAAACATTCTCAACCGAAATACCTGCCAACCCTTGGAAACGTCGGTCAGAAATCTTGAAAGTAAATAGAGAAGGTACAGGTGCCGCAACCTGATGACCCAATGCTTTTGCCCAACGATGACCAAGAGGACTACTACCAGTTGCTAGAAGCAGGCGATCGCATTCCACAATTTCTCCCGATTTTAATCTGATTTCAAATAAATTATTATCCCCCACCGTTGACTTTCGTGCTAAAGAAACCACTGCTGCACCCGTGCGAATATTCACACCTCGGTCTAATGCGACCCTAGTTAAACACTCAACAATTGTAGCAGAATCATTAGTAGTGGGAAACATCCGTCCATCTGCTTCTGTTTTTAACTGTACGCCCCTCGCAGTAAACCATTCCACAGTATCACGAGCCTGAAATTGACTAAATGCACCCCGAAGCGCTTTACTTCCCCTGGGGTAATTTTGAACAAAAATTCCTGGGTCGAAACAGGCGTGAGTAACATTGCAACGACCACCGCCAGATATACGAACTTTAGCCAGAGTTTGTCGCCCTGCTTCTAAGATGGTGACATCAGTGTGGGGGGTGCTGCAGGCGATCGCTCCAAAAAAACCTGCCGCTCCCCCACCTACAACTACAATTTTAAGAGGTGGGAAAGACATTTTAGGTGTTGCTGAATTAGTATATGATATTAATCTTGATTACTTAGGAGTCAGGAGTTAGGAGGGAAGAAAGAGGAGTAGAAGGAGAAAGTTTTTTGTTTGCTGGCGCACAACGCATGTTAACGTGTAAGCGGAACTGAGTTCTATGGCGCTCTTATCCGGACACGATATCATAGCTCAAATCACCAACCCCAACATTTTATACATATTAGACATCTCCAATAATAAAAAATAAAATCAATTATCGCAGATAAATCATCAATTCTTTCCCTCTACTCTGTACGGACGTTGCATGCAACCTCCCTACTTCCTACTCCCTCTTTTCCGGAGAGGTTTATTAGTTACTCCTCTACTGGTTCAAAATCATCTTTACCAACCTCGCAAACTGGGCAAACCCAATCATCAGGAATGTCTTCAAAAGCTGTTCCTGCTGCTATTCCTGAATCTTCGTCTCCTTCTTCTGGGTCATATATATATCCACAAGCATTACAGACATATTTTTTCATTTTAATCTATTCCTCTCTAATAGTTCACCTGGATTTTACAAGCTTGTGGGTTAGAGGTTCCACTGTCAGATTGCAAAGTTTTGTTAACTTTTTGGGTTGTCCTGCTCGCGTAATAGACATCTGGTAAAAATCAAAAATCAAATCAATTATCGTACAGAAATTATCAGTTCTTTCCCCCTCCATACCTATTCCCTATTCCCTATTTCCTCTTTTGGAGGAGATGTCTAGAAGAGATATATTTTTTAATTTCTTCCAAAACTCCCCACATTCCCCTCCCAGGAGTGGTTAGGGGTGGGTCCCCAAACTCCTCACACTATCTCTACCATTACTATGCACCACCACCACTTTTTGATGGTCTTTTACTCACTTCGGTCAAAGTAGACCAAAGCAAGAATGTTTTCCGGAATGTCTGTACTGTTAATTGTAGTTTTGGCTTTGTGGTTTATCTATCAGGATTTACGCATAACCACCACATATAGGGTGAACCGCTGTTCGCCCCTACAAATGGTGTATAATTTCGTATTTTGCGTAAGTCCTATCTATCTGAAAAATGGGAGATGAAGGGTAATTTTTACTACTGTCTTCTGACTCTTTTCTTCAAGATATCTAAATATGTGTTTTTACAGGTAGATGTATGAATTTAATTTGAATTTGCAACAATTACTAATTGTTAAATTAAATCAGCTTTGACCAGAATTTAATTCTAACAGGACTTACGCAAATTATTAGACAATACGCTATCCGTAGGGGGTAAATGCCTATCTGTAGGGGGTGAATGGCATTCTCCCCTACTAGATATAACGGTTCTGCGTAAGTCCTGTCTAAATAAAAAAAAACTAATAAAATAGGTAACAAATGGAAACTGAACTCACGCCCAATGGTAATAACTTGCTCGCCACCGATAATACAGAAGCGATCGCTCTTTCTCCTGGAGAACTCGCTAATTTTCCCGATGGGTTAGCTGCTCTTAGTGGCAACGATACAGTTACGGGGTCTTCAGACTCGGAATTCATCCTGGGAAACCGGGGTGAAGATAGCCTTATTGGGGGGGGAGGCAACGATACTTTAATGGGTGGGAAAGACAATGATACAGTAGAAGGTGGCAATGGTAACGACTTAGTTCGTGGCGATCGCGAAGCTGATGTTGTTAGAGGGGGCAATGGTGGGGATAGTTTATTTGGAGGCAAAAATAACGACCGCCTCTTTGGGGATGGGGGCAATGATATTTTATTTGGCGATCGGGATAATGATACTCTCAGTGGTGGTTTGGGACAAGATACTCTCAATGGTGGAGCAGGTAGCGATGTATTTGTCTTAGAAAATGGTGCAGGTGTGGATGAAATAGCTGACTTTGAAAATGGTATCGATATAATTCAACTACCCGATGGTTTAAGTTTTGACAATATTAGTTTACAAAGTAGTCAGCAAAACACGGTGATTATTGATCGCCTCACTGGAGAAACTATAGCGCAAGTAAATAATGTATCTGTAGGGAGTCTCAGCAGTGCCAATTTCTTATTTGAACCCTCTTCAAATACTGAAACAGATAATCAAAATTTCATTAATAGAGTTGTCGAACTGACCAACCAAGAGCGCACTCAGTTGGGTTTGTCTCCCCTGAGTACAGATCCATTATTAGGTCAGGCGGCGCAAACTCACACAGAGAATATGGCACTGCAAGATTTTTTCGAGCATACAGGGTTAGATGGTTCTTCAGCAGGCGATCGTATTGAAGCTACAGGTTATGATTTTTCAGCTTGGGCAGAAAATATTGCGGTAGGGTATTTGACACCGGAGGAGGTAGTAGAAGGATGGATGAATAGTCCCGGACATCGCGCCAACATTCTAGATCCAAATTTGCAGGAAATTGGTGTTGGTTACTATTTCTTGGAAAACGATACTGGTAGCGTTAATTTCAACCATTATTGGACACAAGTATTTGGAACATCTTTTTAGATGGGTTGATGGGGAGATGGGGAGATGGGGAGATGGGGAGATGGGGAGATGGGGAGATGGGGAGATGGGGAGATTGGGTATCTTGAAGTATTTTCAATTATTGCCTCTATCCCATTTACTGGTGTTTGTTTCTAAACTGCAGCAAGATATGTTGGTGCCGGAGCGGCATACTTCGTAAACGAGCAATTTGGAAATCGTGGTTTTAACCCGATAGAAAGCTCCTCTGAAAAATCCACACGACTTTAGTCCATGGAGTGTCAAATAACAAAAGTAACGACTTCCTCTAATATCAGAAGTCGTTACCCAGAATCGATCGCCTCAATCTAGAAAATCTGAATAGATTTAGAAAAGACCATTATTGTTGTAATCGTCTAGAGCAGTGTGAATTAATTCACCGCCATTAGGCACAATTGGATTAGATTCAGTCCAGAAATCAGAATTAGCTGGAACAGCATAAGTTGATGCCTCTAGGATGAGGTCTCCGTCACCAATACCATCCAAATTTTCATCTGGTGTATGCTCCTGAATCCACGCAATACCATTATCGATATCATCTGTTGGTGCTGGGTTAAAAGCAGTGAAATTCAACCAAGAAGCAACTAAGGAGCGATCGAGAGTGTACCGCTTGTCGTTTTTCTGCTCTTTTTGCTTGGCAGCAAGAATAGATTTGGCTTCGTTGAGACTGTAGAATATAGTGCTTTCACTCTCATCGGTAATACCATTCCGGTTGTAGTCACCCACAAGAAGTCCTGTCTGGTACGTTCCACTTACTGGATCGAGTACCTGTGGTGCTTGCTCAGATGCTGAATAAGGTGCTAACAAAAGGTCTCCTGATGGGAAACCAGAACGTTCTGCAAAGCGACTGTCATTTTCCGGGTTGCCATCCCAAACTTCAGTCCAGTTCACCCAGAATCCTGGTGTGCGAACTCCTGGGCCTTCAATTCCCGTGTAGGAACTGGGGTCAGTAGCTTCAACTTGACCTTGACCGTTGGAGTGGTCGCCTGTGACTGTTCCGAGGTTTTGATAGCTGCCAGTGATGGCAGTTCCGGTTAATTCGTAAATCCAGGTTTCATTGGGAGCGAGAATAGCATCACCATCACCGTCAACAACTAGATTGGTAATCACACCTTGTGGATCGTCGATAAGATTAATATTGGAAAGGTTCAAGTTACCATCATTAGTTACTGTGTAAATCCAAGAGATCGACTCTCCTGCGGAAACCCCAATATTATCGCCTGTAACAACTCCATCGGTGGTTACTTTCTCAAGGGTAATGCTAGGATTTTGGACTACATCAACGGTTTCATCATCAGTCTTAGGTTCGGTTTGGTCAGTATCACCAGTTGCGACGTTAACTAAATCTAAGCCACTATCGAAATCTGCTTGAGTGACTGTGTAGGTTGCGGTGTATTTCCAGGTTTCACCTACATCTAAGTTATTATCCCCATTACCATTATTCGTAAGAGTTGGGAAAAAATCATCAGTAAGATCGTCAGGAGTGAAGTTATCGTCGCTGAGAGTAAACCCAGTTAAAGTTTGGTTGCCACTGTTAGTTACCGTATATATGTAAGTAATAACTTCTCCAACTTCATCCACTTCACTAACATCAGCTTCTTTGAGCAGTAAGAAATCTGCATCTTCCAGGACATCAACTTTTTCATCATCGGTTTTAGGGTCGGTTTGGTCACTATCAGCAATAGCTACGTTGACTAAATCTGCTGCACT
>NZ_JAAHGK010000394.1:0-5772 GCF_010672505.1 Okeania sp. SIO2B9
TAGTTAAACAATCTAGTTAAGTGCAAATTAGGTACACAAAACGGATAAATCAGCTTTAGATACCGAGTTTTTCTGTTAATTATTCAGATTTCTAACTACAAGTAAATTACTATCAGGTTTCAATTAGTAATAGTCACTAAAATTGGCATGATTTTCAGATTCCCCACCTTCTGAATTAATTACTATATTTTAGGAAGTCTATGGTCTATAAACAGCTTTTAACTAATATTATTACCAATTATGGTATTGGGAAATCTTGAATAAATTAGGGCTTGAAATGGCAGGTTCGTCAAATTATTAATTTAATTAGGTACTAAAAATCTATTGCAGTGTTATGATTTTTATGTAAAGATGCCATGATATTATATATAAGGTAGGTGCGCATTTTGATCGGCTCCTACTAAAGCACAAAATCTAACTAGATTCTGTATAAATATATTGAGAATCTAGAAGAATTAAAATATGTGCTGCATAAATTATTAGAGACCTAATAATTTAATGGCAACAAACAAATAACAAATAAGACTTACCATAGAAGAGTAATAATTATGTCACAATCAGGAAAAGGCTTTAACTTCGGGTTAGGTAAAATGAAAGAACTAACAGAGGCTTTTAAAAAAGCTCAACAGGTTCAAGAAGGAGCTAAACAACTTCAAGAAGATCTCGATAAATTAGAGGTTGAAGGGGTAGCAGGTGGTGGTTTAGTCAAGGTTTTTTTGAGTGGAAACCAAGAACCACGGCGAGTAGAAATTTCACCTGATGCACTAGGAGAAGGGGCAGAAGTAATTTCTGAATTGGTGACAGTAGCAATGCAAGACGCTTATAGTAAGTCTACTGCTACTATGCGCGAGCGCATGGAAGATTTGACAGGTGGTTTAAATATACCTGGACTTTCATAAAGTCAGAAGTCAGAAGTCAGAAGTCAGAAATCAGAAGTCAGAAGTTGTTTTTGTAACGGGTATTTGAGCAAGCCTACAAAAACATTTTGCCTTAAAAGGCGGGGTTACGCGACCCAATTATTTTGATAATTTAAGTCTTAATAGCTAGGGCAGGTTTAAGTTAAGAACCAATGTATCGTAGACTAATAACTAACCTGTATCCTAGTCTTAATCATATTTATAAAATTGTCATTTCAGTTAGTCTCCTCCGGAGGAACTTCGGACTTCAGTATCTCTAGCTGTTTGCGCAGCATTCCGTAGGAAAACCTTATTTAAAACATAAGGAATATTCTCTTTCTCTTGGTCGATTGGATATGGCGTTAGCGGAGCGGCTCTGCAAGAGCGGGTCTCCTCCCCATGCCACCCTTCGGGAAGCTGCGCTAACGACCGCTTTTTATACTCTTAAAAAGGGAGGCTTGAAACAAAATTTTTTCTTTCAGAAGACTACTGCTAAAGTAATTATTTCAATCATTTAGATGAATTTTTATGATTAATTAATGAGGCTTGATATTAGCGATAAAAAACTTTCTTATCCTCTTCCTTCTTCCTTCTTGCTTTTTCCTTTTTCCTTCTTCAAGATTACCTATTTTTGATTAATTTATGGAATATAAATTATTATTTGTTTGTCTTGGTAATATCTGCCGTTCTCCATCAGCAGAAAATATTATGAATCATCTGATAGAAAAAGCTAATTTGAGCGGTCGTATAGTTTGTGATTCTGCTGGTACAGGAGGCTATCATATAGGTAGTCCACCTGATTCTAGGATGACTTATGCAGCTAAGATGCGAGGAATTACCCTTAAAGGTGCAGCTCGTAAATTTCAAGTAGAAGATTTTGATAATTTTGACTTAATCTTAACAATGGATAAGGATAATTATCGGGATGTACTGCGCTTAGATACTGCTGGTAAGTATCAGGATAAAGTCAAATTAATGTGTGGCTTTTGTAGGTATTTTGATGTGCAGGAAGTTCCCGATCCCTATTATGGTGGTCAGGATGGATTTGACCATGTGATTGAAATACTTTTAGATGCTTGTGAGGGACTTTTAGAGTATATTATTAATCAAAAAAAATAGCGGTCTATGAATGCTGAATTAGTCTAAATTTTTGGCAAAAAATCAACTCAAACTAACTAAATTTAAAATTAATTATTGATCTGCTGATTAAATCTAAAAGCATTTATATATAAAGGTTTTAGCTGTTTTAGGTTGAAAAAAATGCCTGGAAATCAGCTCTTCATACTCATGCATGGAGGGTATTTTAGGCGCATAGTTGGGCATAAAAATCATTCTTACAATTCTTACTTCTACCTCCTCTTAATTACCATTTTTCCTGTCTCCTGTCTCCTACTTCTACTGAAATACTTTTTCAGCAAACCCTAATTAGTCAAGTAATTTTCCATAGTAAAACGAACTAATTCAGCTCGATTATTAGTATTGGTTTTTCTAAATAAACTGCTGACATATTTTTCAATAGTTCTATGGCTTAAATGTAGGCGGTCGCCAATCTGAACATTAGAAAGACCATTAACTAAAAGACTCAAAACTTGTTGTTCTCGCTCAGTCAAACTAATCTTAGAATTGGCAATAACTGACTGAGATACTGCTTCTGAATAATGTGATTTAGATAGCTTTTCTGTCTGAGAATATTGGTTAAATATGGGTGAAATTTGGGCAATAAGAGCAGACCGCTCCAACAAAGACCGAACTATTGCTCCTAACTCTGGTAATTCAAAAGGTTTTGGTAAGTAAATATCACACCCCAAATTATAGCCTTTTACTCGTTCTTCTGTACTTGTATGGGCAGTTAAAAAAATCACAGGCAATAAACGAAAAATGGGACGCGATCGAACTTGTCGTACCAGGTCATAACCATTTATTTCTGGCATAGCAATATCAGTAATCATCAGGTGTGGCCGAGATTTCTCTAATAAATCCAAAGCTTGTTGACCATTTTCAGCTTTGACTACCGAGTAACCAGAAATCTCTAGGTAATCACCAACACATAAACGAGTTCCCAAATCATCATCAACTACGAGAATTGTTAAGGGCATTGTTTAATGGGAATAGGGAAGTAAATTAACATTGGGAGTAGGGAAATACCTAGACTATTAGTAACTAAATTTTTATGCTTGTGAAGTTATCTCCTAGTGACATTCTCATGGTGCTGAACCTGGATGTACGCGTAGACTTCCCAAGATTATAATTATGTGGGTTGCTGTCCAACGCAACTTATTATCTTAGGTCAGAAAGCACCCACAAACTTACTTTACAGGCTATTTCCGGGTCCCATAGTCCTTGAGTTACTATATTCTCTGGTCCATGAGTAAAAACTATATCTGTTGCTGCACAATCTGGATGAGTCCAATAACCAACCCGAATGCTCTAGGCCAAATTAATACCTATAATACTTAATACTACTGATAGCTTACAGCTAAATTAACTGGTTGCCCAAGATTTCCATGAAAAACAATATTCTGTTGGTTAGCTGCCAAATGGCGCAAAATCTTATAGATGATTTCTATTTTGTCATCAGCACCTACTTTTTGGGCAATTTCTTCTAAAGATAGGGGAGAAACCTCTTGCTTGAGGACATTTACTACCTGTTGTTGTAACTCTAGCACTGTGGCCGCAGCTTTTTTACCTGCTTCTACTCCTGGTTGGTGATAGGCATTAATATTAACTAGAGAGCCATAAAAACTAACAGCTCTCTCATAAAGAGCAATTAAGGCCCCTACATTTTTAGGATTAACTTTGGGTATTGTAACTGTAATAGAATCTCGCTGATTTTCATAAAGTGCTTGTCTAGTACCTTGTAGAAAACCAGATAAGTAGTCACCAGAAGTTACTCCAGGTTCTACTTCGGGAGAAATACCTTGACGGTCTTCTAGAACTTCGATAAAGGTAAGAAAGAAATTAGGTACACCATCACGCAACTGTTGTACATAAGCGTGTTGGTCTGTGGAACCTTTATTACCATAAACTGCAATACCTTGGTTGACTATATTACCATCTAGGTCTTTTTCTTTGCCTAAAGATTCCATGACCAACTGCTGTAAATAACGGCTGAACATTAGCAGACTGTCTTTGTAGGGGAGAACTACCATATCTTTTTCCCCTCGTCCGTTACCTACGGCATACCAACTCAAAGCTAATAAAGCGGAGGGGTTGCCTTTAATATCATGTTTGCGAGTGGCTATGTCCATTTCTTTTGCCCCGTCTAGCATGGCCTGGATATCAATTCCTTGCAATGCTGCTGGTAGTAAACCAACGGAGGATAATTCAGAAGTACGTCCCCCTACCCAGTCTGCCATGGGGGTAATATTTAGCCATCCTTCAGATTTGGCAATTTTACCTAGTTTACTATCGGGGGTGGTAGTTGCGACGGCGTGGGGAGCAAAGTCTAGATTTTGAGCATCATAAGCTGCTTTGACTTCCATCATACCGTTGCGAGGTTCTGGCGTACCCCCTGACTTGGAGATGACTATGACTAGGGTACTTTTGAGGCGGTCTTTGAGTTTGTAGAGTACGCGGTCGATACCTGCAGGATCGGTATTGTCGATGAAATGTATTTGCATTGGTGGGTCATTTGGACTAAGGGCTTCGGCCACAAATTGAGGACCGAGAGCTGAACCACCGATACCAATGGACAGAATATCTGTAAATTTGGGGGCATTGGGAGGTTTGATTTCTCCACTATGGACTTTCTTGGCAAAAGTCTCTATCTGTTCGATAGTTTGGACAATTTCTTGTTTGATTTCGGGGGTGGGCGCAAGTTCTGGGGATCTCAGCCAGTAGTGGCCAACCATCCGGTTTTCGTCTGGGTTGGCGATCGCACCTTTTTCTAATTGCTCTATATCTTGGAAAGCTTTTTCAAATTTTGGCTTGATTGTTTCTAGAAAAGAATCGTCAAATTTAATGCGACTTATATCAACATAAAATTTTAATCCTTCATGGTAATAAAGCCAGTTAATATAGCGTTGCCAGAGTGCTTTTGAGTCCATAAAAATTACTGTATTTTTTGTTTTTTTTAGTCTGGTATCTATAGTTTAGAATATTAAATTTGTGGCTTTGGTAAAATACGGATAAATTTAAGAATTTGACCTGTTACTTCTATACCAATCAGGTATTTGTCCACAGTAAATCTGTAGAAAATAGCACTGGTTCCAAGTTGTCGTAATTCTGGTAGTTCTTGTAAGTAATTTATTTGACTGAATTTGATAAAAACAAAATCATATATTTTTTGGTAGGTGGCAGTTTCTAAAGTTTTTAGGTCTTCGACAAAAGACCGAGCATAACGCACTTCTAGGTTCACAATAATATTGTTTTTTCTATATCTTATTTATTATTATTGGTTATTTTTAGTTTAACTATCTTCTCGGTCAAAATACAATATTTGTATGGCTTCTTCTTTGGTTAAGATATCTCCTGGTTTGTGAGTTGTTTTAGATTGTTGAATAGCTTGTAGCATGAAGCTGTCATAATAAAGTGTTTGTAAATATTCCCAACCTCTTTCTAGGTCTACATCAGACATTATACCTATTAGAGAGTACAACTTACTTTTGAGAAAGTTAATTCTTTTTGAATTTACCATATATTTATCCTGATTTAATCCGGTTCAATTTTACTCAAAAATTGAGATTTTTCGGGGATGGAATAATTTTTTTTGGCTTTAGTTACTGAAGTTCCGTTGGAATCGTGGGTCAAAGTTATGTTTCTTTTTTTGATTACATTTACTACAGAGGGTTTGTAGGTTACTAATATCATTACTACCACCACTAGCTAGGGGGATAATATGGTCTATAGTAAGTTGTGTTTCTCTAGTAGTTTTACC